>NZ_WBYR01000004.1:0-267627 GCF_013283315.1 Marinobacterium sp. xm-g-59
TTCAACTGCGTTAACAACCTGCAATTTAAAGCCCAATGTGTAATCGCGTTGGGTACGCTTGCGCCTTGGTGTTATTGCCTTTTCCATAATAGGTCCTCAATGTGTAAACCTATTTCAGGACGGGACACTGCTCATAAAAAAGCCGCTCATACTTGAAGCGGCTTTTTTGTATCTAAAGGCTTGTATTGGCATCTAGGGTCTAACGTAGATATAACCCTGTTGCTGCAGTCGGACGATTTCAGGGAGTCCGGCTTTGACAACGTCCTCTTCACTGACATCGTAAAGTGCGTCGTAGCCAATTTGGTATCCGGTCAGTGAGTTTCCACAAATGACAAACTCAGTGCCCATAAACTTCAGCGTATCGATGGCGCCCTGTTTAGCGGTATCGTCAACTGCCGACATAAAGTATTCGATCGCCTCTCCATGGATAACCGCTTTGATCTCGACACTGTCCTCACCCAATTCATTAATATGATTTGAGATGTTGCTGAAGGTGTGTCCAATGCGTGATTCATCCCCATAGTTGATGTGATACACCACCTTTTGCGGCTCATAGTCACTAGCCATTACTAGGGGGCTGGATAAAAGAGCAAACAGAGTGAAAGTCTTAAACATCTTCAGATACCTTAAATACAAAAAAGCCGGCTACGCGCCGGCTCTTGAAGCGTGTGTAACTCTTAGATTACATCTGCTTCTCAGTTTTTTCACCTGCTACTTCGATGTCGACACGGCGGTCTGGACGAAGACAGGCGATTAGTTGAGCGCCTTTGCCAGTACAGTTCGCTACCGGAGCTGTTTCACCTTTAGCATCCACTCGTAGTTTCCAATCTGTAACGCCAGCGCCTTTAAGCTCTGATGCAACAGCGGTAGCACGATCAAGAGAGAGCTTCTGGTTGTAAGCGTCTGAACCGATGCGGTCTGCGTAGCCTACTAGCTTAACGCTCTCAACGTATGAAAGTGATTTAATAAAATCAATTACACTACTAAGCGAGCCCACTTTGGTGCTGTTGAAGTCAAAGTAGACAGCAAATTTACGTTTAGCTTCGACTTCGACCATTTTTGGTTCTGCTGGTTTTGCCATCTCCTCTTCAACAGTCGGAGCTGCTGTGCCGCCACACTCAGCTGGCACAAAGTTAGCAGACCAGTTGGGAGTCTTAATACATTCACCAGCAGGTGTTTTAACAATGTAACCTTCGGTTTCATGAGTAACATAGCCTGGGAAGTCGCCATGAGCCATTGCTGAACCGCTAGCAATAGCTAGTAACATACTTGTAGCGAGTGCGATCTTTTTCATTATCTAATTCCTATCTTGTTCGACCTGTTGTTAAGTCTTAATGCCTATATTAACTGGGCGAGTCTTAACCCTAATTTAACTATAGACCAAGATTTGAAAAAATGTGATTTAAGGTAAAACTTTTTTGTACGGCTTTACTTTAACCTCTGCGTAGACATCAGCGGCGACGTAGGGATCCGCATCTGCCCAAGATTTTGCATCTTCCAGAGAGGCAAATTCAGCGATCACTAGGCTGCCTGTGAACCCTGCTTCACCCGGATCTTCAGAATCGATCGCAGGGTGGGGGCCTGCAACCAGAAGTCGACCTTCAGCACTTAATGCTTTAAGTCTCTCTAAGTGCTCAGGGCGAGCAGCCAATCGGCGATCCAGTGAATTAGGTTTATCTTCAGAGATAATAGCGTAGTACATAAACACCTCTATTTTTCGGTGGGTGCTTCAGGCTCTTTTGCATGTTTTGCAATATAGAGGCCCTGAAGAATGATGAAAAGGATGGTTAAACCGAGCATACCGAAGAGTTTGAAATCGACCCAGATCTCTTCACTGAAGTTGTAGGCAACGTAGAGATTGACAATGCCGACTGCAACAAAGAAAACGACCCAAGCAAGATTCAAACGTGACCATACCGCTTTGGGTAACTCCATGCTTGAGCCCATCAGACGCTCAACGACGGTCTTGTCACCAATGAACTGAGTGGCTAAAAAGCCTACCGCAAATAGCCAGTTAACGATGGTCGGCTTCCACTGGATGAACGCTTTGTCTTGAAAGGCGAGTGTTGCACCACCCAGTAGAACCACTAAGACCAGTGTCACAAGCTGCATTTTCTCGATCTTGCCTTGAACTTTCCAAGAGTAGAGCATCTGCAAAAGCGTTGCCGGTATTAGAACAGCGGTCGCCAACAAAATGTCATTGGTGAACTTATAGACCGCAAAAAAGACGATAACTGGAAGAAAATCGAGTAGTATCTTCATAAAGAACCTCTGAAAAATTTGCCACAGTATAAAAGCTCAAACGCAAAGTTAAAAATGATGATTCCAGCAATTGGTCAATTTGATCTTCATATGCACAGTAATGTTTCCGATGGCACCTTAAGTCCAACGGAGTTAGTGCAGCGCATCTCCAAAACCGATGTGAAGGTCATGGCATTGACGGATCACGATACCTTAGGTGGATTGGCTGAAGCGAAAGTGGAAGCAGATCGCCACGGCATCCAGTTTATAAACGGTGTTGAGTTGACCTGTGACTGGCGTGGTCGTGTTATTCATCTGGTGGGACTTGGCTTTGACTCTAGTTCCGACAAGTTTGAATCCTATATGGATCACTTGATTCAGCTCAGGTACCAGCGTGCAGAGAAGATTGCAGAGCGATTAGAGAAGCGTGGTGTTGCTCGAGGTCTGTTTGATCTCGCTAAAAAGTATGCAGGAGAGGGTCAAATTGGTCGCCCCCACTTTGCCCAGGCGCTATTAGAGCTGGGTAAAGTCGAGTCAATGCAAGAGGCCTTTGATAAATACTTAGGTCAAGGTTGTGCGGGCGATGTTAAAGCGGAATGGCCAGCCATCGAGCAGAGTATTGCTCTGATTAAAGAGGCCGGCGGTGTGGCGATTCTTGCTCACCCCACTAAGTACAAGATGACCTTTACTAAGCTTCGTGAACTGATGTCTGACATGCTTTCAGCGGGGGCTGATGGGTTAGAGGTGAGCTATCCTGGAGTGACACCGGGTCATCAGCATGAACTGATTAAGTTGGCTGATCGAGCAAATTGTTGGGTCTCTGCAGGCAGTGACTTCCACTCCCCCGATCAACGTTGGACGGCCTTAGGTCGTTATCCCCATTTTGATGCACAACGAGTCATCGTTGAGCAGTTATGTGCTTAACGGCACGGAGTTACTATGAGCCAGTTCTTCTCGATTCACCCCGATAACCCGCAAGCGAGACTGGTGTCGCAGGCCGTTGAGATTCTGAATAAGGGCGGAGTGATTATCTACCCGACGGATTCAGGTTATGCACTAGGCTGTCACCTTGGTGATAAGAACGCCATGGAGCGTATCCAGCGTATTCGCAGGCTCGATGATAAGCATAACTTCACGCTGGTCTGTCGTGACCTCTCAGAGATTGGAACCTACGCAAAGTTAGGTAACAGTATGTTCCGCTTTATTAAGTCACATACTCCTGGTGCTTATACCTTCATTCTCAACGCGACGACGGAAGTTCCTAGACGCTTAATGCACCCTAAGCGCCGTACCATAGGGATTCGCATACCGGATAATAAAATTGCCATGGCCATCGCAGAAACTTTGGGTGAACCTATCATGAGTACGACTCTGATCATGCCTGATGAAGAGATGCCCCTGACCGATCCTTATGACATTCGCGACTTGCTAGAGCATGCGGTTGATCTCGTTATTGATGGCGGCTACTGTGGTATGGATCCAACGACGGTGCTAAACCTGACAAATGACGAAGTTGTTATTGTGCGTGAAGGTGCAGGACCTACCGATACATTCTAAATGAGCTCGATACTCTTCTGTTCCTGTGAGGATAGAAATCCCGCTTCAATAATGGCGATTTGATCGACAACAGATTCCAAAGGTACGGGGTTGTCTGCAACACCCTCTATAAAGCCTTTAACCTGCTCAAAAAACTGGGCGTAATTGCCTAGCTCTGTTGTGACCCTCTCATCGCCTTGTTCGTTATGCAGTCTGCCAAAGTTAGCAAACTCCTCTGCGGCCCAACTTGGCGTAGAGAATGCTTTGCCGTTAATGAGTTGAGCCTCTTGGGGATCCATAGCATATTTCACAAATCGACCTTGGGTTCCCTGAACATCGAATCTTAGAGGGCGGCCAAAGCAGAAGGGTGAGCTGTGCAGTTTAACGACTGTGTTTGAGTAGTGAAGCAGTACATCAAAATAGTCATCAACAGAAGCTCCCTCCCTTAACGTCCTGATATCCGCGGTGACGGCTGAGGGTTTACCAAAGAGTTGCAAGGCTTGGTCAACAAGGTGAGGCCCAAGATCAAACCAGATGCCCGCTCCCTCACCGGGAAGTTCGCGCCAGCGAGTTTTAGGGATTGGCCTGGCACGATCAAAGTGCGACTCAAAACGTCTGATTTCACCCAATCGACCTGACCTAAGTAGCTTTTTAAGGGTGAGAAAGTCACCATCCCAGCGTCTGTTTTGAAAGATGCTGACCGAGCCCGATGATTCCTTCTCTAAACGAATTAACTCGTTCAACTGTGAACTCGATGTGCAGGCGGGCTTGTCGAGGATAACCCGCTTTCCGGCTTTAAGCAGAGCCTGAGTGATCTCAAAATGGGAATCGTTTGGAGTGGTGACAATGTAGAGTTCCGCACTGCTCGATTCGAGCATCTCTTGATAGTGGCGATAGGCGATCATCTCAGGCCAGTACTGTTTGGCCTCGGTTGCATTAGATCCGCTAGCTGCAATCAGTTCATAGCCATCAAGTGTTCTTAAAAAAGGCTCGTGAAAGGTTTTAGCTGCAAATCCATAGCCAATGATGGCGGTTTTTATCGTCATTAAATGCTCTATTTCTTAACTCGGGGCTTGGGTCCACTTATTGAAACAGGTTAATCTGTGTCCTTAATTTGAACAAGCTGTTTGATCGGTTTTAGGAGTGGGTTTTGGAGTTGTTAGTCGCGTTAGGTTTCAGTGTTGTTGTCATAGTTGTGGGTTATCTATGGCACCGCTCATCCCTTGCCCATAGACTTTCAGAGGTGGCTCAACAGCAAGTGCAGCTTGAATCTAAGTTGGCGGTGGTCGAGTCTCAACTGACCTCTAAAGAGTCCCTGATTGCAGAAAAGGAGTCCCGTCTATCTGAGTTAAAAGGCGAGTTGGAGGTTGAGAGGCAGCAGTCGGCTCAGTTACGAAACCAGCTAATGCAGTTGGGTGAAGAGAAAGCGCGTCGTGACACTGAACTTGAGCAGAAAGAGGTGCATTTCGCTCAGCAGATCAAACAGCTGGAAGAGAGTCGTACCCTTTTAAAAAGGGAGTTCGAAGCGCTGGCGCAAGAGATTCTTGAAGCGAAAGGGAAAAGCTTTCAGGAGCAGAGCCAGCAGCGTTTGGACGCTCTGTTAAAACCGATGACGTCTGAGATGAAAGGGTTCAAAGAGCGCATCGAGAAGATACACCAGTTTGATAACGAGCAGCGCTCCAAGCTGACGACGGAACTGCAGCAGCTAAAAGATCTCAATGCGAAAATTACTACGGAAGCTGAGCGACTCAGTTCCGCGCTTCAGGGTCAGAAGAAGATGCAGGGTAACTGGGGTGAGCTGATGCTCGAAAATGTCCTCGATTCCAGTGGATTGCGCCGAGGTAAAGACTACAAGCGTGAAGTGAGCATCAATACTGAAGAGGGGAGACAGCGCCCTGATGTTGTGGTCTATCTTCCACAGAACAAGCATTTGATTATTGATGCCAAAACCTCACTATCTGCTTACACACGCTACGTAAATGCGGAAGATCCCCATGAGCGGGCTCAGGCGCTCAAAGAGCATGCTGAAGCGATGCAAGCTCGCATTAAAGAGCTATCCGACAAAAGCTATTTCAAGCTCAATGGGCTCAACTCACCAGAGGTGGTTGTGATGTTTGTGCCGATTGAATCGGCCTATGTTGAAGCGCTCAAATACAATGAGACGCTATTCCAAGAGGCGATTGAAAAGCAGGTACTGGTGGCAACACCAACGACGCTATTAACGGCTTTGAATATTGTGCGTCAGCTGTGGCGCTTTGAAGATCAATCAAAACACAGTGCTCAGCTGGCCGACCGTGCAGAAAAAGTCTATAGCAAACTCAGCTCTTTCCTTATGAGTATGCAAGATGTTGGACGTAAGCTCGACAGTGCGCGCACCAGTTACGATAAAGCCTTGGGTCAGCTCTACTCAGGTAAGGGGAACCTCATCAAACAGGCGGCTGAGTTTAAAGAGTTGGGTGTCTCTGTTCAAAAAGAGCTACCGGCTGATTTGGTTGAAAAAGCTTCGCTTGAATTAGATGCTCCCTATACAGAAAGCACATCAGACGTATCTGACCCAGCAAGGATCGAGTCTCAACAAAACTCTGACTGAGCCTCGGTGATCAGCTGTGCTAACGCTTTTACTCCTGGAGTAGATGTCTCGCCATGCGTCAGTATTAGGTGGAGCTCCGCAAAGCGCTCGTTGCCTTCTGCTAAATTGAGGGGTTTTAACGCTCCGCTGGCGAGGTGGTTTGCAATCAGCGCTTCGGCGTACCAGGCGAACCCCATACCCTTAATAGCAGCCTCAATAGAGAGATCGGGCGAATCGAGCGTCCAACGCTGATTGGCCCCGAGCCACCCCGCATCAATATTACGAACGCCTGTGTCTCTCACGACGAGTTGTCGGTGCTCTTGAAGCATTTCGAGGGTAATGGGTGTCTCAATTTGATGCAGTGGGTGAGAGGGGGCAGCGGCCGCTACAAACCTAAATCGTCCTAAACTCTGACCGACAAAGCCTGGTGGCACTCGACCACCGATGACGATATCGGCATTCCTCTCAAGCAGGGCTTGCTCAGAACCGCTAAGAACTGAGCGTTGATAGTCAATCTTGGTCTGCGGTTGCAGTGTTGAAAAACGTTCTAGCGCTTCGAGAATGATACTGTTCGGGTAAATTGCCTCAATACGAAGCTTGATACGAGCCTCTGCGCCCAATGCAAACTGACTGGCGAGAGTCTCAATGCGGGTTGCTCGTGCGATCAGCTCACGGGCATGAACCACTAGCTGTTCACCCTCTGTGGTCAAGACCGCACGCCGACCTTGAGTGGTGGAAAGTTGTACGCCGGTACTCTGCTCAATCTGTTTGATGGCATAACTAAGCGTTGATTGACTTTTATTGATCGCTTCGGCCGCTTTCGCAAAGCTTTCGTTATCAGCCACGGCAATAAGAGCCTGCCACTGTTCTAAAGATATCACTCAATACCCATCTAAATTATCGATTGAATTAAACTAATTTTTGCTATTTATCATCGAAATTATAGATGAGATTATGATTTCAACAAATAAGTTATTGATTAAGAGGATATTGAAATGGCAACTCTACTTCATATTAAAACATCTCTATTTGGCGACAATGGTCAGTCAGCGCAACTGGCGAAAAGCTTTGTTGATAAATGGCTGGATGAAAACAGTGATGGCGTGGTCATCGAGCGTGATCTAGCTAGTGATCCTGTACCTCATTTGGATGCTTACCGAGTAACAGCATTGAATAGTCCGGCTGAAGAGCGTGACGCTGAACAGAGTGCTATCGTTGAGTTTGCTGACGCACTGCTTGCTGAAGTTAAATCGGCTGATACGATTGTTATCGGTTTGCCAATGTACAATTTCAATATTCCAAGTCAGCTTAAATCCTGGTTTGATCACCTGGCTCGTGCTGGGGTGACGTTCCATTACACAGAACAAGGCCCAGTAGGTCTAATCGAAGATAAACCCGTATACCTAGTTGCAACTCGTGGTGGTCTTTACGCAGAGCAGGGTCAGGATTTCCAGGTTGATTTTGTAAAACAGTTCCTAGGCTTTATTGGGCTTAAAGATACTCGTCTTGTTTTGGCTGAAGGGCTCGCGATGGATACGCATCGAGATCAGTCACTAGAACAGGCTCGAGCAGCGTTTGTGTAAACGGCTGAAACGACAATAAAAAGGAGAATCGTTATGAACCGAGTGATTAAGCGTCGAGTGCCCGGCGTCGACAGTATGGATGGTGCTGGGGTTCGGATTCGTCGCAGTGTAGGCAAAAGCCAATTCGCACGCATCGATCCATTTCTGATGTTGGATTGCTTCTCGTCAGACGATCCTGATGACTACATTGCCGGTTTTCCTGCCCATCCGCACCGTGGTTTTGAGACAGTCACCTACATGCTCGATGGCTTAATGAAACATCGTGACCATATGGGTAATGAGGGGATCCTGCGTCCAGGGAGTGTGCAGTGGATGACAGCGGGGCGCGGTGTGATTCATGAAGAGATGCCTCAGCAAGAGAACGGCTTAATGCGCGGATTCCAGTTATGGGTCAATCTACCTGCAAGCGAGAAGATGAAGCCGGCGGCTTATCAAAATATTGAACCCGAGGAGATCACCGAGATTCAACTACCTAATGCCTTCATTCGATTGGTGGCGGGTTCGTTTGAGTTTGATGGCCAGCACTACACAGGGCCAGTGTCAGGGATCAGTCGTCAGCCCATTTTTATGGAGGTTCGTTTATCACCGAATGCCGAGCTTGAACTGCCTGTCGCTGAGAACCTGTCAGGTTTTGTCTATCTATTCGAAGGGACGGGTTATCTTGCTGATGATAAGCTAGAGATCCATGAGGCAGCCGAGTTGTCCGACGGTGATGCGATTCAACTGACAGCGGGTGCAGAGGGGGCGAGACTGATGTTGATTGCGGGTGAAGCGATCGGTGAGCCAATTGCACAGTATGGTCCGTTTGTCATGAATACAACGGATGAGATAGAGCAGGCGATTGCCGATTATCGTGCCAACCGTTTGACAGGTTAGAGGTTTTAACGGGGAGGGTGCCTAGAATTTAATCAGTTGACTCAAATATTCGAGGAAAATTGTAATTTTTTCGAAATGAGGGGTTGACGGCTAATAGGGTGCTCCGTATTATTTGCGCCTCCTCACAGAGGAACGCAATACATTAAGTGTTGTCCCATTCGTCTAGTGGCCTAGGACACCGCCCTTTCACGGCGGTAACAGGGGTTCGAACCCCCTATGGGACGCCATCCGCGGGAATAGCTCAGTTGGTAGAGCGCAACCTTGCCAAGGTTGAGGTCGCGAGTTCGAGCCTCGTTTCCCGCTCCAATGTATTGTCTACGACGTCCCATTCGTCTAGTGGCCTAGGACACCGCCCTTTCACGGCGGTAACAGGGGTTCGAACCCCCTATGGGACGCCATTTTTGCGGGAATAGCTCAGTTGGTAGAGCGCAACCTTGCCAAGGTTGAGGTCGCGAGTTCGAGCCTCGTTTCCCGCTCCAATCTCCTCTTCTTAATGTCTCTTATCGTCTAACGGCGTAATCATCATATTTCGTAGCTGAAGATAGTCGATTGTTGCATCTTGTGACTCTTGCTCGAATCGTGCTTCGTCGAGTGCTTGGTACTGTGCAATCTCCTCATCGCCCAGATAGTGAATACAATCACCGCCAAATAGCCAGAGTAAATCGCGAGATAGCAGGGGTAGGTGTTGTGGGAATGCTCCCACGATTCGCGTCATTAGGGTCTGGCCCAGTTCAAACGCGTCCGCTGAGTGCTCTTCGTAGGCAGCGATTGTCTGTTCAAACAGCGCAAGCAGCTCATCGGACTCCGTTGTTAAGGTTTCGTCACTGTTGAAAGGTGGCTGCTTTATAAGGTTGTTATAGCCAAGCTTCAGTAGATTTAGATGAAATTGATGAAAATCGGTCAACGGATAGTCCCTGTTTGTCTGTATAATTTGCGTTTAACTATGAATACGTTACTGAGTTAATTTTCTCAAAGGTTAGCACTGAATGGAACTTGCTCTTCAAATTCGTGGGTTGGAAAAAACCTACGGGAATGGCTTTAAAGCGCTTAAAGGGATCGATCTGGATGTAAAGCAGGGCGATTTTTTCGCTCTGCTAGGTCCCAATGGGGCGGGTAAATCGACCACATTGGGTATCGTCACATCCTTGGTCAATAAAACGGATGGTAGTGTGTCAGTCTTTGGCCACAATATTGATTCTGACCTGACCCAAGCAAAGCTCTGCATGGGCATTGTCCCTCAGGAGTTTAACTTCAACTTCTTTGAGAAAGTTGAAGACATCGTTGTGACTCAAGCGGGTTACTACGGGATCCCCTCCTCTATTGCCAAAGAGCGTGCAGAGCACTACCTAAAAGCCTTGGGTTTATGGGATAAACGTGACAATCGAGCACGCCAACTCTCAGGTGGTATGAAACGTCGTCTGATGATTGCTCGTGCGTTGGTTCATAACCCTAAATTGCTGATTCTGGATGAGCCGACTGCAGGCGTGGATATTGAGCTACGTCGATCGATGTGGGAGTTTCTTACCAAGATCAACGAAGAGGGCACGACGATCATCCTGACGACTCACTACCTTGAAGAGGCTGAGTCACTCTGTCGCAATATCGCGATCATCGATCAGGGTGAAATTATTCAAAATAGTTCAATGAAATCGTTGTTGGCTAAACTGAATAACGAGACCTTTATTCTAGATCTTGATCGAGATCTTAAGAGTCTCCCCGATCTCGATGGCTTGGAAGCGCGTTTAGTCGATGAGCATACCCTGGAAGTCGATCTGCCTAAGGGGCATGGTCTCAACAGCGTATTCGCGCAGTTAACAGCGCAAAACATCGCCGTGCTTAGTATGCGTAATAAAGCCAACCGTCTTGAAGAGTTGTTTGTCGAACTGGTTGAACACAAGGGGGCTAAATAATGAACGGAAATCTTCTTTGGGTTGCCTTCTCAACAATCGTAGTGAAAGAGGTTCGACGCTTTACTCGAATTTGGGTTCAGACACTGATTCCGCCTGCGATCACCATGACGCTCTACTTTATTATCTTCGGGAATCTGGTTGGCTCTCGGATCGGTGAGATGGATGGATTCGACTACATGCAGTTCATCGTGCCGGGTCTGATTATGATGTCGGTGATTACCAACTCTTACGGAAACGTCGTCTCGTCATTTTTCGGTACTAAATTTCAACGTCACATTGAAGAGCTGCTCGTCGCACCGGTGCCTAACTGGGTGATTTTGGCCGGTTACGTCATCGGTGGTGTTGCTCGTGGTTTAGCCGTTGGATTCATCGTCACTCTATTGTCGCTGTTCTTCACTGATCTGACGTTAGCGCACCCCTTTGTAACGCTCAGCATTCTGTTTTTGACTGCTGTCGTCTTCTCATTGGGTGGCTTCATCAATGCGATCTACGCGAATTCGTTCGATGATATTGCGGTGGTGCCAACCTTTATTCTGACGCCTCTAACCTATTTAGGTGGCGTGTTTTACTCAATCTCACTGTTGCCTGAGTTTTGGCAGGGGGTCTCTCAGCTCAACCCCATTCTCTACATGGTGAATACATTCCGTTATGGAATCTTGGGCGTTAGTGATATTGACGTCACCTTTGCGTTTGGCATGATCATTCTGTTTATTGCAGTGTTAGGTGGCTTTGCGCTGCACCTTCTAAACACAGGTAAGGGGATTCGAAGCTAATGAACGAACCAGAAAAGGTCCTCCACTCACCCCTAGGTAAAGAGACGGTCTACGCCAATCAGTACGATCCCTCACTGCTTTACCCCATAGAGCGAGATATCAATTGGCAAGCGCGCGGCGTTGATCGCTCCACCTTGCCCTTTTTTGGGGAAGATATCTGGAACAGTTATGAGATCAGTTGGTTGAACGCTAAGGGCAAACCGATTGTTGCACTGGCTCAGTTTCATATCCCAGCAACGTCGACGCATATCGTCGAGTCTAAGTCATTTAAGCTCTACCTAAACTCCTACAATCTGAGTCGCTTTGACTCTGCTGATGAGGTGGCTGCTCAGATGGCTAAAGATCTATCAGACGCGGCGGGCGGTCAGGTTCGGGTGACGTTGACCTCTCCTCAAGATGCGGTGCAGATTGAATCCTTTGACGGTCGTTGCATTGATGATCTTGATATCACGGTGGCTCACTACGAACCAGCTCCTGAGCTACTATCAAGTCAAGGTGAAAACGTCACCGAGACACTGATTTCTCACCTGCTTAAATCCAACTGTCCAGTGACAGGTCAGCCCGATTGGGCGAGCGTTCAAATCAGTTATCGTGGACCGAAAATAGATGAGGAGGGTCTGCTAGGCTATCTGATCTCCTACCGTGAACACGGCGATTTCCATGAGCAGTGTGTAGAGACGATCTTTATGGATATTTTAGAGCGTTGTCAGCCCGAAGAGTTGACGGTTTATGCGCGTTACGTGCGCCGAGGCGGTCTGGATATCAACCCTTACCGTAGTACGCTCGATACTTTGCCAAAAAATCCACGATTAAGCCGACAATAAGGAGCCCTGTGATGGATGCGATTGAACTGTTAACCCAGCGTACCTCTTGTGGCATGTTGGAAGCGCCTGCGCCTACAGCAAAGCAGCTGGAGCTGATGTTTCAGGCCGCATCGCGAGCGCCCGATCACGGTCTGCTTCGACCTTACCGCTTCCTAACCATTCAAGGATCTGCGCTTGATCGTTTAGGCCAGCTCTACCTTGATGCATCCTTAGTTAAGAATCCTGATATTGAAGAGGCGCAACGAAATCGCCTACTGAATATGCCTCTTCGAGCACCGATGATCGTGGTCGCGATTGCGGTGATACAACAGCACCCTAAAGTGCCTGAGATTGAGCAGGTAATGACAGCCGCCTGTGCCGCGCAAGCTGTGGTTCAGGCAGCTTACGCACAAGGTGTCGGAGCTATGTGGCGTTCGGGTGATCTGATGTTTGATGCGAATGTGCAGAAGGGATTGGGTCTTAATGACAATGAAGAGATCGTCGGCTTCATCTATTTAGGTCAACCAATGCGAGATCGCCAAGCTCCAGAAATGGATCAGTCCCTATATGTTGCGGAGTGGACGGGTGAGTGATCAGGCGTTTCTTAGTTGGCTGCATCAGGCCATTCCATTAACGGCTGCTATGCAGATTGATGAGATCGATTACACTGGCAATCAACTTCAACTTAGTGCACCGCTAGAACCGAATCTGAACGATAAGGGAACGGGCTTTGCGGGTTCCATAGCCTCCATCGCGACACTGAGCGGTTGGTGTCTGCTGACCTTATGGCTCAGAGAGCGTGGCATTGATGCCGATGTTATGATTGCCAAAAGCGAACAGCGCTATTTAGCCCCTGTCACCGATCGCCTGAAAGCGGTTGCGACACTGCCAGATGACGCTGTCGTTGAGCAGTTCTGGCAGCGTTTTCAAGAGAAACAGCGTGCGCGGCTACCAATCAGCGTCGCCGTGGGTAATGAGCAGACAGTGTTTGAACTGCAGGGTGATTACGCCGCTATACAGCGATAGGAGTGTGTCATGACGATCCATCAATATGCTTTGTCAAAAGTCAGTTGTGCCGGCTGTGTTCGATCAATCGAAAAGGCCTTGAATGCTTCTGATGATATCTCTGATTTTGCGATCAACTTCGCCGATCGAACAGCTACTGTTGAGTCGAATCTTCCAACCACTGAGGTTGAACAACTGATCATCAATGCTGGCTACGGTGCCGCTCTTATAGAGAATGAAGAGGATCTTGCGGCTCGTGATCAACAGAATCAACAAGAGCTAAAACAGACCTTCACTCATGCCTGGGTTGCGATTGGCCTGGGTGCATTTTTGATGGTTCAGATGTTGGCAGGCCTCATGCCGCCGGTGGAGAGTTCAGAGGGTCTGGTGAATGGCCTAATCACGGCTACACTCTCCGCGATGGTGATGTTCCACTCAGGTGGCCATATTTTCCGAGGGGCGCTTCAGAGTTTTAAACGTCTCGATTTTAATATGGATACACTGATTGCCTTGGGCACCGGGGTAGCCTGGCTCTATTCAGCACTTCTGCTGATGTTCATTCAATGGATTCCAGAGTCGATCCCCACGCAAGCCAGACACCTCTACTTTGAAGCCTCAGTTATGATTATTGGCTTCATCCTGCTGGGTCAAGCCTTAGAGGCTAAGGGGCGAAATCAGACCGCAGAAGCCTTGCGTCACCTAATGAATTTACAACCGAAAACAGCGCTAAAAGTGATTGAAGGTGAAGCCAAAGAGGTCTCTATTCAACTCCTGCTGCCTGGTGATCTGGTCCGAGTCCTACCAGGACAGACGATACCGGTTGATGCCCTAGTGGTTGAAGGCAGTAGCTATGTTGACGAATCGATGCTGACCGGTGAGTCTGTTCCAGTTCAACGTCAGTTAGATGACCAAGTGACCGGAGGCACGCTCAATGGTGAGGGCGTTTTACTGGTTCGTGTGACCGAAGTAGGGCAGAAGACTCGCCTCGCTCAAATCCTATCGTCTGTCAGAGAGGCACAAAACAGCAAACCTGCACTGGGTAAGTTGGCGGATAAAATAGCCTCTATCTTTGTACCCGTCGTCATTCTTATTGCACTGCTTGTGTTTGCACTCTGGTGGTTTGTTGGTCCAGAACCGACTTGGTCTTATGCCACTCTAGCCAGCATGACCGTATTAATTGTGGCCTGCCCTTGTGCGTTGGGTCTGGCGACCCCAATGGCAGTGATGGTGGGTGTGGGTCGTGCTGCTAAAATGGGTGTGCTTATTCGAGAGGGCGATGCCCTGCAGCGATCACAAGACCTGACCTGTGTCGTCATGGATAAGACCGGCACATTGACTCAAGGCAAACCCTCACTGACTCATCAGCATGCTGCACCTGAGTATGCAGCAATCGCCAAAACGCTTGCTTCACACTCTGAGCATCCACTCTCTAAAGCCTTAAGTCATTCACTCGAGGGAGGCGCTTGCGAGGTTGATCAATTCAGATCGATCTCTGGTTCTGGTGTGGAAGCGGTCATTGACGATGAAACCTATCGTTTGGGTAGCGGGCAATGGATGGAAACCTTTGATATCGATTCATCCGATTTTGTCTGTGATGCAGAAGCGTGGAGTGAAGAGGGCGCCTCATTGGTCTGGTTGTTTAATAGCAGCCGAGTCTTAGCCCTGTTTGCTTTGAATGATGCCCTTCGTGATGATAGTCAATCTGCCGTCGAGCGTTTCAAAGTGATGGGTCTTCGATTAGTACTACTGTCGGGCGATCACTCAGTGGCGGCTGAAGCGATCGCCAAACAAGCAGGCATTAGTGAAGTCATTGCCGGTGTTCAGCCTGAGCAAAAACTGCAGACAATCGCCCAACTTCAGGCCGAGGGTGAGGTGGTTGCTATGGTTGGGGATGGTATTAATGACGCCCCAGCGCTGGCGCAAGCGGATGTTGGTTATGCAATGGGTGGTGGTACTGATGTGGCGTTAGCTTCTGCTGATGTAGCACTGATGCAGAACTCTTTGCATGCGGTAGCGGATGCGATTCAGTTGTCGCGATTAACGGTCAACAATATCAAACAGAATTTGTTCGGCGCATTTTTCTACAATGTCGCGGCGATTCCTGTTGCTGCGGGTATTCTATATCCCGTGTTTGGTCTTTTACTCAATCCGATGATCGCCGGCGCAGCGATGGCACTGTCGTCAGTGACGGTCGTTGCCAATGCGCGCAGGCTGAACCAAGTGAACCTATCGCGCTAATCGATACGTTCTAGGCTCAAAATTGTGATCGGCTCTCTTGGTACATTCCGGTAGTAACTGACATTGCCGGTTTGTACCGCGGAAATCTTATCGACGACCTCCATCCCTTCTATGACTTTGCCGAACACCGCATATCCAGGGCGATTGGTTCGTCCATCAAGACCTAAGTTATCAACTGTGTTGATATAGAACTGCGCTGTGGCGCTATCAGGTGCTTGGGTTCGGGCCATGGCAATGGAACCTCGAACATTGCTCAGCCCATTCATCGACTCATTCTTAATCGGGCTGCCCGTGTTTCTCTCACGCATCTCGGCATCCATACCACCGCCTTGAATCATGAAGCCTGGAATGACTCGGTGAAAAACCAAACCCTCATAATGATCTTTGTCGACATAGTTCAGAAAGTTTTCGGTAGAGATGGGGGCTTTCTCATCGTTGAGTTCAAATTTGATCTCTCCCATGCTGGTCTGCATCACTACCTTAGGACCAGCAAAAGCCAGCGGAGCGGTTAGAACAAGTGAAGCGATGAACAGATTGTTCTTGAAACGCATCGATTATCTCCAAGTCGTTTTATACTAATTCTTTAGTCTAAGACTACCCAATTTCTTGCCGGCTGAGAACCACTTTTCTCTCGGTGTCGTAATCCAGACTATGATGTTAATAATTAGACAGTCTGTTTTTGTGATGGGGCTTTTTTTAGCGCCTATCCTGAATGCCTCTCAATTGGTTGGTCAGGCCAAGCTCTACCCAGAAGTCATCACTTACGATGTCTATCGCAAAGGTGAGCCGGTCGGTCATTACACACTTCGTTTCAGTGATGTCACCCACGATCGTGTCGCCGCTGAGATCGAGATGGAGTTAACGGCGAAAGTCTTTGGCTTTTTCAACTATGAGTACCGATATCAGGCTAATGAGGTTTGGCAAAATGATCGACTCATGCAGCTCAACGTGAAAACGGTTAGCAACAAAAAAGAGTCATCGGTCACGGCCGTCCAAAAATCCGATGTTTTAGAGACAGTGGATAAAAAAGGGCGAGTGCATGCCTACCCAGCGGAGTTAATGACGACCCATCACTGGTATCGGCAGATTCTTGATCAGCGGCAGGTATTAAATAGTATCACCGGTAATATGGATGAGATTTCACCAGAGTCTGTGGGCTCTGCGCTCTTAGATGCCCGAGGTGAAACCGTACAATTGGATGGCTATCGCCTTGGCGGTGATCTGGATAGAACGGTCAGTTGGTACGATCGCGATGGGCGATGGCGAGCACTTGAGTTTAAAGCCAAGGATGGGTCTGATATTCAGGTGATATGGAACGGAGGTCAGCTGATTAAAGAGACCTCTCTGGCTCAGAATAGGGAGTAGCGTGGCTAGTCGAATTTGGATAATTGGAGGCAGTACCGGAATTGGCGCTGCGCTCGCTAAGGCTTACCTGGATGAGGGCTATCAAGTCCTAATCAGTGCTCGAAACGAAGAGCGCTTAATAACCTTTGCCGAGTCTATCGGCTGCCAATATATGCCTCTGGATGTGACAGATCGCGATTCCTGTATTAACGCTTGGGCCGAGATTTGCCAAGAGTGCATGCCCGATAAAGTCATCATCAGCTCGGGTACGCACCAAGAGATGCCAGCCACTGAATTTAATGCAGATAACTGTGAATCGCTAATGCAGGTGAACTATTTCGGGGCGGTCTACCTGCTGGAGGCGATACTTCCTACCTATCTTAAATCAGGTGGGCAAATTGGTGTCATCTCCTCTCTAGCAGGCTACCGAGGACTCCCTTATGCATCATCCTACGGTGCTTCTAAAGCTGCGCTGATCAATTTGTGCGAGTCCCTGAGAGTTGAGCTAGAGGATTCAAAGGTCGATATACGGTTGATCAATCCGGGCTTTGTTAAGACACCTCTCACAGACAAGAATCAATTTCAAATGCCCGCGTTGATATCGCCTGAGCAAGCCGCTGCGGAGATTGTGAAAGGGCTGAAAGGGCGTAGTTTTGAGATCCGCTTTCCTAAACTCTTTGCTGCTACACTTGCCTTGTTGCGGCACTTGCCCTACAAACTCTATTTCCCTCTGGTAAAACGAGTCACTAAACGATGAATCAAACATCGGTAAAACAATACGTTGAGCTTTTTGAGAACTTAACACCGGACAGTGTCACTCAGTTTGAATCACTGGTGACTCCAGATGTTCGATTCGCCGATCCGTTTAATGACGTTCGTGGCTTTTCGAAGATGTGTGAAATTCTGACCGATATGTTTGAACGCTCAGAGGATCCATCATTTACCGTCTTTGAATGGTGTGAACAGCCAGAGGCGGCTTATGTTCGGTGGGAGTTCCGTGCAAAGTTGCCTGTATTGGGGGTGTTTACAACAGAGGGGGTCAGTCGTCTCTCTATTAATGAGAGCGGATTGATTACTGAACATTTAGACTATTGGGATAGTGCACCCTTGTACATGAAACTACCCCTTCTAGGACGAATTCTGCGCTCGATCAAAGCGAAAATGGCGCTTCCTTCATAGCATCACCGCGCATAAAGCTTAGGGTGACGGTACCAATCGTGAACCCCCACTTTTTGACATAGGCTCTGTTGATCAGTACTCCGCCTTGTTGCAGCAACATCCAATCATCGAAGGTGACACGCCAGCTGCCATCGCCCACTTTTAAATCGATGTCATACTGCCAGTTCAATGCATTGCCCTGGCTGGTTCCGGTTGCTGAACCAATAACGTCATCTGCGCGGCCTTCATAACGACCTGGGTTGGATGATGTGATCTCCCAAATGCGCTGGTCGCGCTCGCCATCATCATAGAGAAACTGTTCATCTAAGGTGAGCGTTTGGCCATCCCAGTTACCATCAATCTCAACTTGAAATTGACGTCTGATGGTGCCAAAACGATCTTCGAAGATACCCCAAGCATAGACCTTGCCATTGAAGTACTCCTCAATCTTCAATGCTGGCTGCGATTGACTGATTTGATCGATCTGCATCTGTGAACACCCACTCAACATAACCATCAGTAAAACTGCTATCGCTTTTTTCAACGGATGGTCTCCAAACGCTTTTTAATTCTCTTATGTGTGTTGGCGCTCAACCTAAAGTCGCGAACCACTAACACGGCTATGACTTTAAATACGCTGGGGATAAGAGCGTAGATCAATGCGAGCGCTAAGGGTGTTTGACCCACCAGTTCAAGCAGACCAAAGGCGAGGGTGGCTGAAAGTGCCAGTGCCAGTTTTGTGATCATGTTCCACAGTGCAAAGAGCAAATTCGTTTGTGATTGTCCAAATCGCCAGTGATGATAATCGGCGACGTCAGCCTGAATCGCATGGGGTATCGCCAGATCAGCTCCCAGCATCGCACCTGTTAATAGACAGATAGGAACGAACAACCAAGCAGTGTCACTACCCAGCAGGCTGGCGGGTACAAATACGACGGCACTGATAAACATGCCGGCTCGCCATAGATCTATTCGGTCTAGGGTTCGCGTCAGCTTAATCCATACTGGGATTGAGATGATACAAGCGAGAAAGTAGATCGCAATGTAGAGTGTTCGGTCACTCTCTGGCAATAACAGAACCATTGTGATGTAGAGCGGAAACAGCGTCGCAGGAACGCCATTCGCTAAACCATTAAAAAACCAAGAGATTGCTAGTCTCTTGGCTAAGCGATTTCGTTGAATCGGCCGCCATTTGGAGGCTGGATCTGTTTGAGAATCCTCTTTTCTAGTTAAGGGTTTTAAACGAACCTTAGCCATCAATAGTGTCAGTGTGATGGCCCCCAGTAGCAGTGCAATCCAAACAACGGCTCTGAGTGCTTCGGTGCTTGAGTAACCAAGATAGACCATCAGTGCAGGTATGAGCGCGGAGAGCAGAAGGCCTATCAACCCCAAAAACTCCCTAAACGAAGCGATCGTTATGCGCTCTTGTGCATCGCTGCTTAGACGTACTAGCCAGCTTAGGTAGGGGATTTGAATCAGCGTCCAGCCAAAAAAGAGACCGATTAATCCCAGACTCAGCGAGATGGCAGTATAGGATTCAGCTGGGTAAATCAGCAGCAGTGCAGACGGGATACAAATCAACCCACCTGCGATGATGACCGATCTTTGAGTTGTGTCTGATAGTCGGTCGTTCAACCTCCCTATAAAGGGATCTACGAGGAGGTCTGACACTCTTGCAAAAAACAGAATCAGTGCAATCAGACCAAGCGATAAGCCCCAGTGTTCGTGGTACCAAGTGGGTAGGTTGATATAGAGCGCTAGAGTTGGAAGTGAGAGCGGAAGAGCCGGAAGGGCATAAAATCCTATCTGGCTCTTCGATAGCTTAGTGCTGTACTTTGTAGAGTCCGACATCAATCGAACCCTCTCTAAACCCACCCTCACAGTAAGCTAGATAGTAAACCCACATGCGTCTAAAGCGCTCATCGAACGCTTCGGTCGCCTTGATGCTTGGCCAAGCGTTTAAGAAGTTTCGGCGCCAAATCTCTAGGGTCTTGGCATAATCCAAACCAAACAACTTCTGTTCACAGAGTTTTAGATCCGCTAACAAGATTTCTCCCTCTAGCGCGGTAGGGCTTGGCAGCATGCCGCCAGGGAAAATGTAGCGCTGAATGAAGTCGGCAGAGCTGCGGTACTGTTCAAAACGATCATCGGCAATGCTAATAATCTGCAGGACCGCGCTTCCCCCTTTTTTAAGACGCTTTTTGAGTGTCTCGAAGTAGGTTGGCCAGTGCTCTTCGCCGACCGCTTCAAACATCTCTATTGAGACAATGTGATCGTATTCACCTTGGATGTCACGGTAATCGATAAGCTGTAGGTCCGCCTGATTGTTTAAACCTAAGCGACTCATTCGATCTTTGGCAAATGCGAGCTGCTCTTTTGATAGAGTGATTCCTGTTACCTTGGCGCCAAACTCTTTGGTCGCTACCTCAGCAAAACCACCCCAGCCACATCCGATCTCAAGCACATGCTCACCGGCCTTAAGATCTAACATCTGGCAAATGGTTCGGTACTTGTTGAGTTGTGCCTCTTCCAGTGTCTCATCACTCTCAAACAGAGCTGAGGAGTAGGTGAAGCTTGGGTCTAACCACTGAGCATAGAAGTCGTTGCCTAGGTCGTAGTGGTAAGCAATATTTTTGCGGCTGCCCTTTTTCGTATTCGCACGGCCTAAGTGGCTTAAACGATTGAATAAACGCAGAAGGGGGTGGCCCTTTAGGATGTCATTCACTAAGTTTTCGTTGGCTAGAGCCCAGCGAATAACGCTGACCTCATCGGGTGTTTGCCACTCGCCATCCATAAAGCTCTCTGCAAAGCCGATAGATCCACCTCGGACAAGACGACGCAAGGATTTAAAGCTATTAATCTTAATGATGGCGTGATGTTCATTATCTGTCTGCTGGCCAAAGTCATGAATCATGCCGTTGGGTAGCTCAAGAGTCAGTCGCCCTTTAATCTGTCCATCGAGTGTTTTGTGCAACAGATTCAATGCGCGACGGTTGAACCAACCGAGAGACGACAGCTGCTGGTTGGAAAGGGTCGTAGTGTATTCAGAAGGACGCATCAGAAACCCTCGTTTTATTATCGATTAAAACCACTTGATGAGTCGTACCTTTGACTCGTTTTTGAAGTGGTACGCGTTTAAGCCAGAGTTGGAGCGCTTCCCAATGAATGCCAGCAATCACTTTGAAGGTCATCAAAGGGTATTTAAACAGGACTTTTAGCAGTGTTCTGTTCGTCAGCTCAGTTCGTTTACCAGTAAAGGTGGCGTGCAGAAGGGACCCTTCTGAGTCGGACTGTCGAATGCAGACAGAGACTCGCTGATGGGGTGCCAGCATGCGAAACTGATAGGGCGCCTTCATAGGCATAAATGGAGAGACGTAAAAGCTCTTTTCACTGCTTTGACGAATCTGATCACTCTTACTGTTGGTTGGGATCAGGTAGCTGTGTCGTTCACCGAAGGTGTTGTTTACTTCGTAAAGAATGACACCAAGGTTGCCGTCACAGTCGTAACAGTAGAAGACACTGAGTGGATTAAAGACGTACCCAAACATTCTGGGGTAGCAGAGTAATTTGATACTGTGACCATACTCAGACAGCTCGTATTGCAGCAGCTGCTCTCTCACCTGTTCAGCGAGGTCTCGGTCGCTCCCTTCGCCATGATCACGGTTTTTAAAGCTAAATAGATTCCAACGCTCTTTTGAGAACAGAGTCAGATTAGCGTCGAGGCTATCTAGCTCATCAAGGTCAATCAACATTGAGGCAACTGAGTAGATGAAACGGTGACGCTTAGGCTTGAAGCGGTGATGCATCACCTTGCCTTCATAGAGCGCGGAGCTAAACATTAGGCTGCGCTCTCGGATGTTTGCGTTGTTCTAACGGGCTCTTGAACATGAATACGTCCATTGGGGTTGTCGACGGTCCAAGGTCGCAAAGCGCCTCCGAGCTGTTCCGCAACTGCGAGGCCTGATTGGATACCATCTTCGTGGAAACCATAGCCCATCCAAGCACCGCAGAACCAACTGCGTTGTTGACCTTGAATGGCCCAAATCTCCTTCTGTGCCTCAATGGAACGTTGATCAAACGCAGGGTGGTCGTATAGGAAACTGCCAAGAATCTTATCGGCTTTAGGTTCTTCGATAGGATTGAGTGTGACAAACACATCTTGTTTGGTTTGCAGAGGCTGCAGTGCGTTCATCCAATAGGTCACTGCAAGCTCACCTTCGCCTTGATCGCTTGAGGCCAGATAGTTCCAAGCTGACCAAGCACCTTTACGGACTGGCATCTGGTTAGTGTCAGTGTGTAACAGCGCACGATTGCGTTGGTAAGGAAAGGCGCTCAGAAGTCGCTGCTCTTCCGGTGTTGCGTCAGACAGCATCTCAAGGGTCTGATCAGCATGACATGCAAATACCACCTGGTCGAAGCGACGCTTCTGTCCGTGGTGATCGATCAGAGTAACTCCGTCAGCATCGCGTTCGACACGGTGTACGCGAGCATTCAAGATGACGCCATCACCCAGTTGCTCAGCGATTTTATTAACGTATTGGCGACTACCACCTATCACTGTACGCCACTGTGGGCGGTCCTTCACTTGAACGAGACCATGGTTCATGCAGAAACGCATAAAGGTCTCTGCAGGGTAGTCCAGCATCTTATCCATGGGCGTTGACCAGATTGCAGCGCTCATGGGCAGAAGGTGCTCATTAATGAAGGTTTGACTGTAACCCTCGCGCTCCAAAAGCTGTCCAAGCGTTAATTCGGCCAGACTAGGGTCGTTATGGAGTCGATCAGAATCTTTGTAAAAAGCTAAGATCTCACGAAGTAGACCCCAATGTTTAAAAGAGAGGAGGTTGCGGCGCTGTGTAAAAAAGCCGCCCAAGCCAGAGCCACTATACTCCACTTTGCCTTTCTCTAGTGAGACGCCGAAGGTCATATTGGTATCGGTAGTGTCTACTTCGAGATATTTGAAGAACTCGACCAGATTGGGATAGTTAACGGGGTTGAATACAATAAACCCTGTATCCACCGGAACGTTGCCTTCGGGAGTGTCGATCTCAACGGTATTTGAGTGGCCGCCAAGGCGATCATCTTTTTCAAAAAGTGAAACGTTATGGCGTTTACTTAAAAGCCAGGCGGCGGATAATCCGGAGATACCAGAACCGATAACTGCGATATTCAATGGTTTTAAAGGCCTTACATTCATTATTGAGTCCATGCAAAAACAAGCTTGAATTTCGTTACGAACAGTCTACCTTGATAGATCAAAAGATGTCGGTTATTTTCAAAAAAGTGGCCAACGGTCAATTTTTACTATTTACTGTTCAAAATGTGATCCATTTATAAACCCTCTAACGTAGTGAAAGCGATGACTGATAACAGATCCGAGGAAACTGATGTGACTGCAGCAGTGGCAATAGCGGAGCAAAAAAAGAAGAAGGAGCGGGATGCATGGTCAGACCTGCTCGCGTCGCTTTCTGAAACCCGCAGTAAAGCGGATTTCAGCCGCTTATACGAACATTTTGCACCCAGAGTGAAAGCGTACATTATCCGTTTTGGAATGCCGGTAGCGGCAGCCGAAGAGCTGACACAGGAATCGATGCTGGCCGTATGGCGTAAAGCGCACCTGTACACGCGCAGTAAAGCCAGTGCCAGTACCTGGATTTTCACATTGGCAAGAAACCAATGCATCGATCGCCTTCGCAGAGAGAAAGCGGTTGAATACGAGTTACCTGAAGAAGAGATCGATCCCGATCAACGTCATTACGGCGAGCATGCCGTTCTCGAAGAGAGAATGAGCGGAGCGATCGCCAAGTTGCCTGAAGCTCAGGCACAGGTTCTCTACCTCTCATATTATGAGGGTAAGAGTCATTCAGAAATTTCCGAGCAGTTAGGTATACCGCTCGGCAGCGTTAAATCGAGATTGAGATTGGCATTCAGCAAACTCAAAGCTCATTGGGGAGAAGAAGAGTGAAAATAAGTCATCATCTTGACGATGCTACCCTTATGGCACGTGCCGCCGGCGCGCTGTCTGATGGTATGACACTGTTGGTTGATAGTCATCTTCACTGGTGCAAGACCTGTCAAACTAAAGCTTGGGAAGCAGAGTGTATCGGCGGTGAGTTACTTGCTGACATCCAACCGCAAGCGATGAGCGAAGGCTCTTTAGACTCCATTTTGGGTATGCTCGATGGTAGCGAAGAGGTGGTTGCTGAACGAGCTGTTAAATTCAAAGGCAGTGCAGAAGTTCCAGAACCTCTGGCGCAAATTGTCGGATCTGACCTGGATGCCATTGAGTGGAAGCGTCTTGGCCCGGGTGTGCAACATTACGATTTTAATTTCCCTGGAGAGGGAGCGTGTCGTCTTCTTAGAATTCAGCCTGGCGTCTCTGTGCCGCACCATACCCACAAGGGTAATGAGCTGACGATGATCCTTCGTGGCTCGTACAGTGACGATGTGGGGCGTTTCTGTCAGGGCGATGTCGCAGATCTTGATGAAGAGATCAAACACCAGCCGATCGTTGATACCGGTTCTGAGTGCATCTGTCTGATCGCAACTGAAGCGCCACTTAAATTTACAGGTATTATGGGTCGTCTGGCTCAGCCATTCATTGGTCTGTAATCACTATTGAAATAAGAAGACCGGTTTTAAAGCCGGTCTTTTTTTTGGGGAAAACATGAATATCGTCTGGTTTCGCAATGACCTTAGAGTAGCCGCAAACCCAGCATTGGAAGCTGCGCAACGTAATGGATTGGCCACGGTGGCCCTTGTCTGTCTGACTCATGAGAGCTGGTCGGAACATAACGAATCGCCTCAACGTATGGGGCTATGGCGAGATCGGTTACTGCAGGTTAAAGGCGAGCTTGAATCTCTCAATGTGCCCTTAAAAGTGATTCAGGCAGGGCACTTTGATCACTGTGCCAGTGCCATTAGAAACCTGGCAACAGAGTTGTCAGCAACTCACTTTTTCTTCAATCACGAGTATCCACTAAATGAGCAGTTGCGCGATGATGCAGTCGTTGCAGCCCTTCAACCTGATGTGAGCTGTCAGGGTTTTCATGGTGAGGTGATCATTCCACCCGGAGAGGTTAAAACTCAAACGGGTACAGACTTTAAAGTCTATACCCCATTCTCTCGTGCATGGCGGGCAGCGTTACCTCGATTTGACTACTCAATTAAAGCGATGAACACCCCTTTCCCAGAGACCGCACTTCACTCTGATGACATCCCAGACGATCTTGGCTGGCGCCCACTGTCCTATGATAAAGAGTTGTGGCCCGTTGAGACCGAAGCGATCCGTGAACGTGTCTACGAGTTTGTCCGTGAACGGGAGTTGGATTACAAAGAGCATCGTGACTTTCCAGCAATCAACGGGACCTCCCAGTTATCGCCTTACTTGACCATTGGTGCTGTGTCACCACTACAGTTGATGCATGTTCAAAGACAGGAGCGTGAGAACGATGGCTGGTTAGAGAGCAGTTGGCTCAATGAGATCATCTGGCGTGAGTTCTATCGTCACCTGACGGTTGCGTTTCCAGAGCTGTCTAAACTTGAGCCGTTTAGACCAGAAACTGAGCAGAAGATTCAGTGGTTGGATCGTGAGCCGCTGTGGCAGGCTTGGTGTCAGGGTGAGACAGGGTTTCCGATTGTCGATGCAGCGATGAAACAGCTGTTAACAACAGGTTGGATGCACAATCGACTGCGTATGGTCGTGGCCAGCTTTTTAACTAAATTAATTGGCATCGATTGGCGCCGCGGTGAGAAGTTCTTTATGGAGCATCTGATTGATGCTGATTTCCCATCCAACAACGGTGGTTGGCAGTGGTCTGCTTCAGTGGGTGCTGATGCCGCTCCCTATTTTCGAATCTTCAACCCGACTGCGCAAAGCGAGAAGTTCGATGCCAAAGGTGAATTTCTTGTGAAGTGGTTGCCAGAGCTGGCCGCGCTACCGCCTAAAGAGCGTCATAAGCCGGGGGCAGGGCAGGCGTTTGGTCGTCCCGCGCCGATCATTGATTACTCTCTTGAGCGAAAACGCGCGTTGGACGCTTATAAAGAGGGCTAGGATCTGGCACACTTCCTTCCAAGTTTTTTGGGAGAGTGTAAATGGATTGGGAAAGGCTGCTAACGCGCAAACGTTATGGTCACGACGAAGTAGAATCGGCGGAGCAGGGTCGAAGCCACTTCCACAAAGATCATGACCGAATCATCTTTAGTAGTGCTTTCCGTCGCTTGGGTCGTAAGACGCAAGTGCACCCTATGTCCCTCAACGATCACATCCATACTCGTCTGACTCACTCCATTGAGGTAGGCAGTCTTGGGCGTAGTCTGGGCATTCGTGCCGGCGAGTTGATTGCTGATCAGCTGCCAAAGGGCATATCGCCTGATGACTTGGGGATGATTGTTCAGTCGGCCTGTCTGGCTCACGATATTGGTAACCCCCCTTTTGGTCATGCTGGCGAGTACGCCATTCGTGATTGGTTCCGTCAGCGTCAAGAGGATCAGCGTTTCTCGCAGCTCTCTGAAGACGAGTTTTTAGATCTAAAAACCTTTGAAGGTAATGCGCAGGGGCTCAGGGTCGTCACCAAGATCGAGAACCATCTCTTTGATGGTGGTCTGCGCTTAACCTACCCAACTCTAGGAACACTATTGAAATACCCTTGGACAGCTCGTCACGGTGGTAAGAAGGGTAAGTTCAGCTGTTATCAAGCGGAACTTCCTTTAGTAGCATCACTGGCCAAAGATCTTGGTCTGCCTCAGCTTGAAGAGGATCGCTGGGCGCGTCACCCTCTGAACTTCCTAATGGAGGCGGCGGATGATATCTGTTACGCCATATTGGATCTTGAAGATGCTATTGAGTTGAACCTGCTTAGTTTCGATGAGGTTAAACCTATCTTGTCAACGCTCTGCGGCGACCTGGAGTTTGATGATGAGATCTTCGCGACCCAGGCCTCTGCACGACGTAAGATTTCGGCACTTCGTGGTCGAGCGATGGAGAACATGGTCGACTCAGCGGTGCAGGTGTTTGCCGATCAGCTGCCAGAGATCTTGTCAGGTCAATATCAGGGTGAGCTTCTCAGTGATGGCGATCCCATGGTTAGAGATGGGTTGGCTGCAGCGAAACGTATCGCCCAAGAGCGGGTCTTTCCAGACAATCGAAAAGCAGAGCTAGAGGTGGGTGCCTATACTATTCTAGGTGTGTTGGTTGAGGCTTTTATCGAGGCGGTCTGGGAGCAGCACCAAAAGCAGGGAGAAGATCTCTGTTATCGCAGTGAAAAGATTATCGGTCTGATGGGGATTCATGCCCCCTCTTCGGGTGAGTCGCTCTATCAAGGCTACATGCGTGCCTTGGACTTTATTAGCGGTATGACCGACTCCTATGCAAGCTACCTTGCTCGACAGATCGGTGGAGGAATAAAGGTTTAATATGGCATCACTTCAAGATCAGCTTAGTCGACTCGTCTACAGCACGGAAAAAGGTAACCTCTGTCCTGATTGTGGCGAAGCGTTAACCGCTTGTATCTGTTCAGAGCAGGCAGAGCAGACGCGCATTGCCGCAATGGATGGGGTAGTTCGCATTCGTCGTGAAACCTCTGGGCGAAAAGGCAAAGCCGTCACTACCATTTCCGGTGTGCCAAGAGTTGAGTCTGAATTAAAGACGCTTCTGAAAAAGTTGAAGCAGGGGTGTGGTTCAGGCGGTGCTGTCAAAGAGGGAATTATTGAGATTCAAGGTGATCACCGCGACAAACTTAAAACCCTCTTAGAGAAAGAGGGTTTTACCGTTAAGTTAGCGGGCGGTTAGAGGCCGATTGCTCGCTCCGAGAGTGCCAGTTCCATTCGGGCGCGCAGCAAAGAGTAAAGCTGTATTGCCGCATCAATCTCCTCTTTGCGGTTCGTAAGACTCTCGATATTTAAGCCCAGCGGTAGATCCAATTCGGCGCAAGATTCCAAAATCATCTGCAAGTTGGTGTAACAGATCTTAATAGACTCTTTAAGTGGCTGATCGGCATCCAAAATTCGGTAGCTGGTCGCCTCTGGTACCGAAATACCCAACCACTTCATAAACTCAAGGGTCTTCTCACTGCCACAAGGTGTGAAAGTCAAAATGATTCGTGCCGGCTCCATATCGAGCTGTTTGCAGCGACGAGCATAGGAGGTCAGCATGTCGATGGTCGCTTGTGCGTTATAAACCGCTTGCGAGATGAAGAAGTGACAGCCCTCTTTCTGCTTGGTCACCATGCGCTCGTGTTCATCGCCTTTTTTCTGATGGCGCTCTGCGATACAGACACCGCCAAGGGCAATTGTTTTATGAGACTCTTCCAGTGATTGGTAGGCATCATTCAAACTGAACTTGTAGTCACCTTCCGAGGAGGGGGCGCCAACCAGGACGATATTGTTCTGGTGGTAGGTCTCAGTCGTCTCTTCTACCCACTCTTCAAACTCTTGTCGACTACCTTGAGCAACACTGTTGTAGGTGATGGTTCCGCAGCCGCTCTTTTCGTGAAGCAATTTAGCGTAGTGGCGCGGGTCACGTGTTTGAGCAAAGGGGAATGGGCGAGGTGTGTCGATGCGAGTGCTCTCGTCCTGAATGTCATAAACGATAATGCCATCGAACGCGATATGGTCGAGTCGTTCCAGCAGCTTGTCAGCAATGCCTGACATCACTTCATCTTCGGTGCCCATTTTGGGTGGGGTAGTACCGATGACATAAACCCCTTGGTCCGTACCGATTAATTTGTCCTGAAGTGAGCAGCTCATCTCTATTCCAATTGCTTCTTTTAAGTGTGGCTTAGTATAAACGTGAGTGGATTTCATGAAAATTGCATATCCCATGAAATTTTTTTCTTAAGATATGCATGACGTTCAATTTAGAGCTTTCGAACGACGTTGACACCGTCGCGCAGAGTCAGAAAGACGTTTTCCACCTCGGGGTCCTCTGCAATCAGTCGGTTTGTTTCAACTAACACATCATCGATATCGGATTCTGGTTGAATGACCTTGCCAGACCAGAGCACGTTATCAAGTACGATTAAGCCACCTGGGCGAGTCAGCTCTTTAACCTTTAAGTAGTAGTTTAGGTAGTTGCGTTTGTCGGCATCGATAAAGGTGAAATCCAATGGGCCATCAAGTTGATCTGCAAGAGTTTCAAGGGTGTCGATGGCAGGACCAAAGATCACGTCAATCTTTTTGCCGTGTTCGCTTCGCTCATAAAAGGTTTTTGCGAAGTCGATCGCGCGTGGGTTGGTTTCACAGCAGATAAGCTTGCCATTATCCGGCATGCCTTCCGCAATGGATAGCGCTGAATAGCCTGTGAACATACCAATTTCAAGGGCGCGTTTCGGCTGAGCAATCGCAGAGAGCATCTTAAGTGTTCGGCCGACCAGGCGGCCAGATAGCTTTTGTGGCCATCCCATATTTTGGTTGGTTTGGTCGATCAACTCCTGCAGGAGTTCGGGCTCTGCTGAAGTAGAGATAAAGGCATAGTCTTCGACCTGTTCGTCGACGAGAAAGTCAGGCATGGGATACTCAGTTATTGATTAAGGGTGGAGATGATGGCGCTGCCCCACATGGTGACGCTCTTTCCATCTTCGGTCCAAAGGTATTGGCAAAGTTTAATATCAGACTCAATGCAGCTTTGCTGGCTGATTGCGACACCGGTAGGTAGGGTTTGGCAGCCCTGTTCTGGCTCCTTGCCCACTCCATACAGACGTGCGCTCAACAGCGAGCGATAGAGAGACTCGGTTTCGCACACCCAGTGCTTTCCTTCATCGCTAAGAGCGTTGGCGGTTGGAGTGAGTGCAAGTGCAGCGAGCGATCCTAAAATTATTTGTCTAACTTTCATTTTAATCTCTGTGCAGGTCCGTACAATATCGCTAAAAGGAGATTATAACTATGAACGAATCGCTATACATCTTTCTGTTAACCGGCGTCTTCTCAATGTCGGCTGCGCTGAGTGTAGGTGCCATCAACAAAATGCCAGAATCTGATCGTCCTGCATGGTTTGCGGTGAAGCAGAATATGGTCATGATGGTGGTGCTCGGTAATCTTGCTGCGCTAACGCTGGTGGGTTCTCTGGCCTATGGATTTCAGACCTTGCACTGGTCGATTCCATTGAGCTCAATGTTCATCACCTTCCCGATCGTGCATCAGTTATTGGTGGTCAAATTGATCGGTGCTACCAAGGCACTATTCTTAACAGTTCCTGCTACCTTGGCCTCTATTGCGGTGCTCTATATCTACTGGCCCTAATCGTTAATTTGTCCTACCTAAAAACGCAGCCTCGGCTGCGTTTTTTGTTTTTAGTTCTTATGACGCAAAAATGTTGCGATGTTATGTGTAAATCTAATGTAAACCTAAGAGAGTGTTTTTTGCCGTTTATCAATAATATATTTTGATTTTGTGCTTACAATCTAATTTTAATGCAAATATTTTGCATAAATTAAAAATTATTGGCGTTTTATTTGTGTGTTAGTATTGTTTTTTCATATCTATAATTTGCATTAGTTTCGTTAATTTTTTGTAAATATAATTAAGTTACTGTCTATTTCTCAATAATGACGCAAAATTTGTGCGTAAATTAGAAAATATTGTTATTTATATGATTTATATGGGTTGCATTGGTAGTTTTTGCAAAAATTTCTCATTAAATTAAAGATAAACGCAAATATTTTGCGTTAAGTGTTGGAATGCTTGGTTGGGTTGTGTATATTTTGAGCAATGGACGATTTAATCGTCATCACTGGCTTTAGGATTTGTAATCTGTGGATGCAAAAGATTGGGAGATAATTCGTGCGCTCCAGCAAGATGGACGTCGCACCACGAATGAGATCGCGGATAGCGTTCGTCTCTCAGGCTCGGCCGTGTCTCGCCGTATCGCACGTCTAGAAAAAGACGGCATCATTTCTGGTTACACCGCACTCGTAGATCCCGATAAGGTTGGTTATACCGCCACCGTCATGGTTGAAATTACGCTCGATAGCCAGTCTGATGCGGCTCAATCAGAGTTTGAGCGTGCGGTTGCTAAGGTCCCGAGTGTCAGATCCTGTTACCTAATGAGCGGCGATGCGGATTATCTATTAAAGGTAGCAGCAAGAGATTTGCGTGACTTTGAACGGTTGCGCCGAAAGGTTTTGAGTGATTTACCGCATGTTTCACGTATGCAGACGTCGTTTGCTTTACGCGAAATCGTCAATCACTTGGAGTACGCGCCGGAGAGCGCATAAAAATGGTTAAACGTAATGAAAATTGGGTGTGAATCGTGGATTCAAAAATGATTGTAGCTCTTGATATCGGTACCTCTAAGGTCGTCTGTATGGTGGCCGAGATCGGTACGGACGGTGATATTGAGGTCGTGGGCGTCGGCTCTCACCCATCACGCGGTTTAAAACGCGGTGTGGTCGTTAACATCGAATCTACTGTGCAGTCGATCCAGCGAGCGGTTGAAGCGGCTGAGTTGATGGCGGGAGTCAAAATTCACTCAGTCAGTGTGGGCGTCTCTGGTAGCCATATTGCGAGTCAAAACTCACACGGTATTGTTGCTCTGCAGAGTAAAGAGGTGACTCAATCAGACGTAGAGCGTGTCATTGAGGCTGCTCAAGCGGTCGCGATTCCGGCGGATCAGCGCATTCTGCACATCCTTCCGCAAGAGTATTTGATTGATAACCAAGAGGGCATCAAAGAGCCGCTTGGCATGTCCGGTGTGCGTTTGGAAGCTAAGGTTCATCTGATTACCGGTGCGACTAACGCCATTCAGAATATTGAGAAGTGTGTTCGCCGCTGTGGTCTTGAGATCGATGCCGTAGTTCTTGAGCAGTTGGCATCGGGTTACGCGGTGTTGACTGATGATGAGAAGGATCTGGGTGTCTGCATGGTTGATATCGGCGGTGGTACCACCGATATCGCGATCTTTACTCAAGGTTCAATTCGTCACACAGCTGTGATTCCTGTTGCGGGCGATCAAGTCAGCAATGATATTGCCATGGCATTGCGCACCCCAATGCAGCATGCCGATCAGATCAAAATGAAGTACGCCTGTGCATTGGCGCAGTTAGCGCGTGCTGATGAGACGATCAAAGTTCCAAGCGTCGGTGATCGTCCTGCGCGAGATCTATCACGCCAAGCTCTGGCTGAAGTGGTGGAGCCGCGTTATGAAGAGCTGTTTACCCTAGTTCAGCAAGAGCTTCGCCGCAGTGGGTTTGAAGATCTAGCGGCAGCCGGCATCGTCCTGACCGGCGGTACTTCGAAGATGGAAGGCGCGGTTGAGCTCGCTGAAGAGATATTCCACATGCCTGTTCGTTTGGCTAAGCCAACGGGTGTAGGCGGTGTTGATGATCTGTTGAGTAACCCTATCTACGCAACGGCGATTGGTCTGTTGCTCTACTCGGCGGATAACGACCTTGATCAGCATGTGGATGCCGAAACAATGACCGATTTTGGTTTGATGCCGGACGATATTGCTGAGCATCAGCCTGAGAAAAAACGAGTTAAAAAAGAGCCATCAGAAGGGTGGGTCTCTAAAACAAAATCTTGGTTAAAAGGTAACTTTTAATCAGAGCTTAGTTGGCAGTAACCGGCAAAGATCGGGCCTGCCTTACATAAAACCTGGAGGAAGATATGTTTGAGTTAGTAGAAGATACAAACGAGAACGCAGTAATCAAAGTTGTCGGTGTCGGTGGTGGTGGCGGTAACGCAGTCAACCACATGGTCGCGTCGGATGTAGAGGGTGTAGATTTTATCTGTGCCAATACCGATGCTCAGGCACTTGGAAAAATGGCCGCTAGTACAGCCCTTCATATCGGTGGTGATATGACGAAAGGCTTGGGTGCGGGCGCTAACCCGGATGTTGGTCGTCAGGCAGCGGTCTCTGACCGTGAACAGATTGCCGACTCTCTGCGTGGTGCCGACATGGTCTTCATCACTGCTGGCATGGGTGGTGGTACCGGTACGGGTGCTGCACCGATCGTTGCCGAAGTGGCTAAAGAGATGGGAATTCTGACGGTGGCGGTCGTCACTAAACCCTTCCCATTTGAAGGCAAAAAACGCATGAAGATTGCGGAAGAGGGTATTCGTGAGCTGCAGGAGCAGGTCGACTCTCTGATTATTATCCCTAACGAGAAACTGCTTCCTGTGCTAGGTAAAAACACCAGCTTGATCAAAGCCTTTGGTGAAGCCAACGATGTACTTAAGGGCGCCGTTCAAGGCATTGCTGACCTCATTATCCGTCCGGGCATGATCAACGTCGACTTTGCAGACGTTCGCACGGTGATGTCTGAAATGGGCATGGCCATGATGGGTACCGGTCATTCGCGTGGTGATGAGCGTGCAGCAGAAGCGACGGAAGCGGCGATTAAGAGTCCACTGCTTGAAGATGTTGATCTGAAAGGCGCAAGTGGCATTTTGGTGAACATCACAGCGGGTATGGACCTTAGCCTGGGTGAGTTCGCTGAAGTGGGTGAAATTGTTGAAGAGTACGCGTCAGACAATGCGACCATTGTGGTCGGTACCGTTATCGATCCAGATATGAGTGAAGAGCTCAAAGTCACGGTAGTAGCGACTGGTTTAGCTCAGGCTCAACAGGCGGGTGCCCGTGTTGTAAACAGTGATGTGACAACCGGTGGCCCAACGCAAGTAGAGGTGAAAACGGCGCCACCTACAGCCTCTGATTTCAGCCAGCTTGAGTTGCCAACAGTAATCCGTAATCGTCAGGCTCAACAAGCCGAGCAGGCGGTTGAGATGGAAGAGCCAGTACAACAGAAAACCGGTACTGATGATATGGAGTTCTTGGATATCCCAGCCTTCCTGCGTCGTCAGGCCGATTAATTAAGTTTTAAACCGTCCAGGTTTCCCGCTCCCCATTATTGGGTGAGCGGGTCTTTTACTGCGACGAGCAGAAACTCGTGATTCCCATCACCCCCTTTAATAGGGCTGTCGATGTAGGTCACTACTCTCATCTCTAACTCGGACATCAGCGTTTTAAAACGCTCCTCCAGCTCTTTATAGAGATCCGTCGATTTGACGATTCCCCCCTTGCCTATGTGCTCCTTTCCTAACTCAAACTGAGGTTTCACCAGTGTGACTAGGTAGCTCCCTCTGTCCAGTAGTTGGCAAAGTCCCGGCAAAATAAGGGTTTGCGAAATGAATGAGACATCCATAACGGCTAGATCAAACTGTCCAGTGGGGCTGTGTGCTTTTAGCTCAGGCTTGAGTTCACGCGCGTTATAGCCTTCAAGGCAGGTCACCTTTGGGTTGGATCTCAGCTTCTGTGCCAGCTGGTCATGTCCCACTTCAATACCTAGTACAGAGGCGGCACCCTGTTGAACGAGGTAATCGGTAAAGCCACCGGTTGATTGTCCAACATCGATGGCATGAACATCGTTAAGATCAATTTGGCAGATCTCAACGGCGCCTTTCAGTTTCAGTGCACCACGCGAAACGTACTGGTCGACTTCAGACAGAGTCACCTGAAACTCAGTCGACTCGGGAAGCTTGATGCCGGGTTTGCTTAAGATGCGCCAGGCTTTATCAAGGTAGCTAACGCGCCCCTCTTTAATGGTACGTTGTGCTTGCGTGCGACTATCACACAGACCTTTATCCAGCAGTAGTTGATCAGCGCGTTTCATCTTGGCTCCCAAATTAGTTGGCTAATAGTAAACAAAGTTCTACTACTTGTCAGAACCAGGATCTCTGCGATAATGGCCTGAGTTTAATATTCTTGATCAGGAGCGCTTCATGTCTAATCGCAGCACCATCTCTACACCCAATGCACCGGCTGCCATTGGTACCTATTCACAAGCTGTCAAAGTGGGTAACACGGTCTACATCTCAGGTCAGATTCCTTTGATTCCAGAATCGATGGAGCTGGTGACTGAAAGCTTCGAAGCGCAGGCCGTTCAGGTGTTTGAAAATTTAAAAGCGATTGCTGAAGCGGCAGGTGGCTCGCTCAACGAAGCAGTGAAATTGACTATTCTTTTGAGTGATATGTCGCACTTTGCCAAGGTCAATGAGGTGATGGCGCGTTACTTCGACGAGCCCTATCCAGCGCGTGCTGCGTTTGCTGTGAAAGAGTTGCCTAAGTCAGTCGATATCGAGATCGATGCCATCATGGTGACAGCCGACTAATCATGCCTCGTCCTCTTGTTGCTGAGATCGATTTAGCTGCCCTCAAACATAATTTGGCACTGGCCAAGCAGCAAAATCTGCAGGCCAAAACTCTGGCCGTGGTTAAAGCGAATGCTTATGGTCATGGCGCTGTTAAGGTGGCGCTAGCCTTAGAGTCTGATGCCGATGCCTTTGGTGTTGCCTCTATCGAGGAAGCGCTAGAGCTGCGTGAGGGTGGCCTTAAAGCGCCTGTTCTGCTGCTTGAAGGTTGCTTTTCAGAGGAGGAGTTAGCCTCTTGTGAGCGTCAAAACTTTTGGGTGGTCTGTCACAGTGACTATCAAATTGAGTGGCTAATTCGCTATCTGTCGACGACCGATTGGCGACCACAGATCTGGTTAAAAGTGGACTCTGGTATGCATCGCCTCGGTTTTGATGCAGATGCCGTAGCGGGTGTAATGGAGCAGTTCTCCTCTATAGAGGGACTGCCTATACCGGTTATGATGAGTCACTTTGCCTGCGCCGATCAGCCTGCCCATCCTCGTAATGAGGTTGCACAGTCGCGGTTTAATCCAGTCAAAACTAACCTCAGTAGTTTTGCTAACTCTGCCGGAATTTTTACCCAAGCAACGCCTGCTGATAGTTGGCAGAGGCTAGGCATTGGGCTTTATGGTGGAACGCCGAGTGAGCTGGGTTTGCAAGGTTTGCAGCCTGCTATGACGCTGAAAACAGCCATTATTGCGTTGCGCGATATTTCACCGGGTGAGTCGGTGGGTTACGGTGCAACCTATACCGCGGAATCACCTCGTAAAATTGCGACGATCGCCATTGGGTATGCCGATGGCTATCCGCGCCAAGCGAAGCAAGGTACACCTGTGTTGGTTAATGGTGTTGAAGCACCGATCGTCGGTCGTGTCTCAATGGATATGATTACCGTTGATGTGACCGATTTGCCGTCAGTGTCGGTAGGTGATGAGGTGATCATGTTCAATGAACAGTTACTTGCGGATAGGGTCGCTAAATGCTGCGATACCATCGACTACACGCTGTTTGCGGGGCTAACAGCGCGTGTTCCTAGGCGGTATTCTGAGTGAGTCTCTGGAAAACGCTGTCAGAGCGGGTGACAGGCTGAAGGCCAGTCACCATGACTCCGTAATACGTTACGTGCACCGGTGACTGGCTTTAGCCTGTCATCCGCCTTCTATTTACGCTCCAACCTACCACATCAAATCATCAGGAATCGCGTAATCCGCATAAGGATCATCCTCATCACTCACCTGTTGATCGCTAGACAGAGGAATGATTCGTTCAGGACGACGCTGTTCTATTCGTTCTGCCACAACGGCCGGTACTAAAGCATAACCTTCACCGAGTTTAGCGACCCGTATCTGGGCGCGAGTAAGCGGCTGAAACATCGATTCATCGATGTAGATGTGCTTGATGGTCTTGCCATCAGCGAACTGGTAACGAGTCTCTGCGCGCTCTGATATCGTAATTTGATGATGTTCAATCAGCTGCTTCACTTGAGCATCGATCGCTCTCTCGGCCTGTTCGGCATCACGTGCCTCATTCAAGGCGCGATCTTGTGCCGCTTTCTGCTCGCGTTTGGCTTGGATATCCGCTTGCTGTTTGGCTTTTTCTGCAGCGACCTCATCAGGAGACTGCTTTTTCTTTTTGCGCTTCTCAATCGTCGCCTTTTTTGCCTGTTGTTTGTTAGCAAGGCCCGCTTTTAACAATTGGTCTTGAAGTGATCCCGCCATGACACCTGTTTCCATAAGTTCTAGAATGCGCGGAGTTTAACATAGCTTTTTCATTGAGGTATTTGTGAATTTAGTTGAGTGGTTAACCCTATTAGCGGTCTGTACTTTGGGGGCAGTTTCACCCGGTCCCAGCCTTTTGGTTGTTGTAAACCAGGCGTTAAATGGATCCCGTGTTCATGGTCTATTAACTGCAATCTCGCACGGTTTAATGGTCGGTGGTTGGGCTCTATTGACGGTCGTAGGGTTAAGTCAGCTGCTGGCTCGTTTGCCTTGGATAGAGGTGGGTTTAACCGTCATCGCCGCCCTTTATCTACTGAACATGGCACGCGGCGCTTGGCAGGGTGGATCGATGAAGATTGCGCCTGAAGAGCGCGCGCGAACCAGTTATTGGCAGGCGATTCGTGATGGGGCCGTTATTGCGACCTTCAATCCTAAGTTGATGCTCTTTTTTATTGCGATTTTTGCCCCTTTTGTCGGCTCTGAATCAACCTTTGAAACGCAGACGCTGCTGGTCGTAACGCCCTGGGTTACTGATACCCTCTGGTACATCATCGTTTCGCTACTGCTAAGTACACGCAAAAGCTTGGCGCTACTGGAAAAGCACGAGCAGCGAATCAATCGAGGCATGGCGGTGGCATTGACGCTTCTGGCGGGTGTGATGCTGTCAGGTCTGCTTTAACTTCATTTGCAATAGCCTAGCGGGGTGCTTATACTTCGCGCTCCTCATTCGAGGTGTTTTTGTGGTGGCTCCATTGGTCCTCCCGCAATGATAAACCGTGAACCTGGTCAGGCCCGGAAGGGAGCAGCCACAGCGGTCGACTCATGTGCCGGGATGTGGCTGGTGGGGCCATCTCCATTTCTGGTAAAAATTCCCGCTGTTTGACTCTCCCTCACCAACGATAAATGTTAGTATCGGGTTAAAATTTTCCGACCACTGAGGATAGGATGAGTTATCAGGTTTTAGCCCGTAAATGGCGTCCCCGTCGTTTCGTTGAAACGGTAGGGCAGGAGCACGTTCTAAAAGCGCTTGTGAATGCGCTCGACGAGAACCGGTTGCACCACGCCTATCTGTTTACCGGCACGCGAGGTGTGGGTAAAACCTCCATTGCACGTCTGTTTGCTAAAGCGCTGAACTGCCAAGAGGGCGTCAGCTCGGAGCCATGTGGTCGTTGTAGCTCCTGTATCGAAATTGCTGAAGGTCGATTTGTTGATCTTATCGAGGTCGATGCGGCTTCACGTACCAAAGTGGAAGATACCCGTGAGCTGTTAGAGAACGTGCAATACGCACCAACTCAAGGTCGCTACAAAGTCTACCTAATAGACGAGGTACACATGTTGTCGACCTCGTCATTCAATGCCTTGTTGAAGACGTTGGAAGAGCCACCACCGCACGTTAAATTCCTACTGGCGACAACCGATCCACAGAAACTGCCAGTGACCATTTTGAGTCGTTGTCTTCAGTTCAACCTGAAGAACATGGCGCCAGAGAAGATCGTCTCTCACCTTCAGTTTGTACTGGGCGAAGAGTCCATCCCCTTTGATGACGCTTCACTCTGGCTGATTGCGCGTTCTGCGGATGGGTCTATGCGTGATGCGCTGTCGTTGACCGATCAGGCCATTGCGTTTGGCTCTGGTGCGCTGCGTGAAGGTGATGTGCGTGCTATGTTGGGTACCATTGATCATCGCTTGGTGTTTGATCTACTGGATGCGATTGTGGCCGGTGACGGTAAAGCAACGATCGATCGAGTAGCAGCCATGGCTGAGTTTTCGCCCGATTTTGCTGGTGTATTAGCTGAGATGATCTCGATTCTGCATCGAGTAGCCTTGGCTCAAGTGGTGCCTGCTGCGATCGATAATAGCTTAGGGGATCAGGCTCAGATTCAAGCGCTTGCTGGCAAGGTGCGTGCAGAAGAGATACAGCTCTACTACCAAATCGCATTAACAGGCCGTCGTGATCTGCCGATGTCACCGAACCCTCGTGAAGCATTAGAGATGTGCTTGTTACGTATGTTGGCCTTCCGTCCTGTCGATCAGCGTCCTATCGATGCGCCACCCGTTAAGCCGTCTGAGATCTCTAGGCCTGTTGAAAATGAGCCTGCTGTCAGTGAGCCGGAACCACAGCCAGCGATCGAAACGCCAGTTGTTGAAAAGCCGCTAGAGACTCAAGCGACGCTAGCGCAGCCAGAGTCTGCTCCAGTGAATGATCCCCCGCCATGGGAGGATATTCCCGCTGAGGCCTATGCAGATCAGGAGCCAACGGCAAAAAAGTTTGAAGCGGACTCGATGGAGGCCGTATCGGCTCCGTTGGAGTCCGCTAGGGTTGAGCCATCTGAACCATTTAAGCCAGCTGAGCCCATGGATAAACTCATGGATGAGCCGGCTATTGACCCTGTTGAATCTAACGACAGTGCGATTGATCTGTTTGGCGAAGAGACGCCACTAGCCACTTACGATAAGCCGGATGAGCAACCAGTAGTTGAAGAGGTTAAGCCAGTAGAGGCAGTTGAGCCGGTTGAGCAGAAAGAACAGGCTAAAAAAACGCTAGAAAAATCAATTACGCTCTCCAATTTTGCGCTTGAAGATTGGGTGCATTTGATTGCCCAACTGGATCTAACCGGTATGACCGAGAGCTTGGCTAAGGCGATGTCCCTTGAGACACTTCAGGGGAACCGTATGGTGTTGCACTATACGGCTGAGCAGGAAGCGCTCTTCAATGATCAGCACAAACAACGTATTGCTGATGCGATTACCGCCTTTTTCCAAGAGCCGATGTCGGTTGATTTTCAGCTGGCTGAACAGACTCGTGAAACGCCGGTGAACTACCGTATTCGCCGTGCTGAAGAGCGACGCATAGCGGCGGTAAGGCATTTGAAACAAGATCCCAATGTGGAACGATTAATTGAGATGTTCGATGGACAGTTAGATGAACTCTCCGTTGAGCCTTTAGAGATAGAGTGAGGTCATAGTTATGATGAAAGGTGGAATGGGCAACCTAATGAAGCAGGCCCAAAAGATGCAAGAGGACATGCAGAAAGCGCAAGAGGAGATCGCTCGCGCTGAAGTGACGGGTGAAGCGGGTGCAGGTCTTGTCAGCATCGTTATGAACGGTCGTCACGACGTAAAACGTGTCAGCATCGATGACTCTTTGATGGAAGAGGATAAAGAGATTCTAGAAGATCTTATCGCTGCAGCGGTTAATGATGCGGTGCGTAAGGTTGAAACCACCAGCCAAGAGCAGATGTCGAAAATCACCCAAGGTATGGGTATGCCACCTGGCTTTAAGATGCCGTTTTAATTATGTCGTTAACCCCTAAGCTAGAATCGCTAATCAGCGCACTGCGTCGCCTACCGGGAGTGGGCCCTAAGACGGCTCAGCGTATGGCGTTGCACCTGTTAGAGCGTGATCGCGATGCTGCCATCCAGATCAGTGGTGCGCTGGCTGATGCTGCTCAGAATATTGGTGAGTGTGAACAATGCCACTCGCTCTCTGAGCAGGCCGTCTGCGATATCTGCAGTAATGCAGCGCGTGATCGTAAAACCTTGTGTGTTTTGGAATCACCGATTGATCTGATGGCGATCGAGCAGACGGGGGGCTACGCAGGCCTCTATTTTGTATTGGGCGGGCACCTGTCGCCGATCGATGGAGTAGGGCCGGAAGATTTGAAAATCGATCAGCTTTTGGATCGAGTCTACCAGGGCGAGATTAACGAACTGGTGTTGGCCACCAATCCAACGGTAGAGGGTGAAGCGACCGCTCACTACATTGCCGAACAGCTTCGCGATGTTGATGTCAGTATCAGTCGTATTGCTCACGGGGTGCCTGTAGGTGGCGAGCTTGAGTACGTAGATGGCGGTACTCTGGCGCATGCGCTGGCCGGTCGCCGCCAGATGGAGCGATAAGTTGATAGATTTTAGCGGTTACGACTTTGCCAAGCTGAGACAAGCGGCCAAAAACCCAATCTGGATCGATACCGAAGAGCAGTTGGCTCACTACTGTCAGCAGTGGTTAGAGGTGCCGTTGATTACCTTGGATACTGAGTTCATTCGTACCTCCACCTTCTACGCAAAGCCAGGCCTGATTCAAGTCGCTGATCAGCACAGTGTTTATCTGATTGATCCACTGCCTATAAAACGCTGGCGCCCATTCAGAGAGCTGCTAGAAGCGCCTCAGGTCTTAAAGGTTCTGCACGCTTGTGGAGAAGATGTTGAGTTGTTTAAACATCGCTATAAAGCGGCACCCTCACCGATGTTTGATACCCAAGTCGCGGCCGCTTTTTGTGGTTGGGGTTTCAGTATGGGACTTCAGCGTCTTGTTAAACATGCGCTGGATATCGATCTGGATAAGGGTGAAACCAAGTCCGACTGGCTACAACGCCCGCTAACTGATAATCAGACACTCTATGCGGCACTGGATGTCTGCTACCTAGCCGAAATCGTTCAGATGCAGTTTAAAGAGCTTGAGAAGTTGGGGCGCACCGAGTGGGTCAAAGAGGAGTGCGAAGAGCTAGTTGCCAGTGTCATTGCTAACGAAGCGAATATTGATGACTACTATCGACGTTTCTCACAGCTCTGGAATATTCCGACGCGTAAGTTAGCGGCTCTGCGAGACCTGACCATTTGGCGTGAACGCACCAGCCGTTTGAGGGATAAAGCCCGCAATCGCATCTTGTCTAACCATCAGATTATCGATGTGATTCAGCAGTGGCCCAATAAGCGCGACGATTTGAGAAAAATTGAAGGGTTGCGTTCAGGCAACGTCTGGGATTTTGGTAACGATATTATTCGCTGCCTGAAAAATGCCGATAAGTCAGCCCAAGATAACCCGCCAGAGCCGATTGAGCAGCCGCTGAAGTTCAAGTTTCATGCTCACCTTAAAGCCTTGCGTGCAGTTGGTGCCAAAGCGGCGGAGCAACACAATGTGGCGCCGGAGCTGATGCTGAGAAAACGAGATATTGAAGCGTTGATTCGCACAGGTGTTGAGACGGGTCATTATGAATTGCCAGATAGCCTATGTGGATGGCGTAAACCTTTGATTGGTCAGGCTCTGCTTGATCAGCTAGCAGAATTAAACGAGTCAAACTGATGTTAATTTGTTCTATTTATAAAAGCTCAAAAAAAGATGAGATGTATCTCTACGTTGATAAGCGTGAAGGCTTAGAGCGTGTTCCGGATGCCCTTATCGAGATCTTTGGTACTCCTGTTCACTCTATGGATATGCCATTAACTGCCGAACGTAAATTGGCGCGCGCCGATACCGCAAAAGTGCTTGAAAGCATCCGTGACCAAGGTTTTTACCTGCAGATGCCGCCTCCTAAAGAGGACTATATGCTCGATATCCACATGGATCGTCCAGAGACAGGCGTCCGCTAATGTCAGAGGTGTTTTGGCGCAGTAAATCACTGGAACAGATGACCCACGACGAGTGGGAGTCTCTCTGTGACGGCTGTGCCCTCTGTTGTCTGCACAAACTAGAGGATGAGGATACAGAAGAGGTCTACTACACCACCGTCGTCTGTCAACTTCTGAATACCGATAACTGCCAGTGCACGGATTATCCTAACCGATCCACTCGCCAGCCCAGTTGTGTCAAATTGCATCCAAAAGATGTCGAAGAGTTCCACTGGCTTCCGCAAAGTTGTGCCTACCGCCTGATCTATGAGGGGCATGAGCTTCCACAATGGCATCCGTTGGTCAGCGGTGATCAGCGCAGTGTCATCGAAGCTAACGCTTCTGTCTTGAGCTACTACGAAGTCAAAGATAACGAAATCACAGAAGATGAGTTCATCGATTACGTGATTGAGCCTGAATAATCTTCTTTTGCATGATCAATAAATCCTTAAATTTTGGTTTAAATGATTATGATTCTCATTTAGAATTGTTAGATAGGTTTAAGGATATTCATTGTGTCTCAAATTCAATGTGCCAATCTCTGGCAGATGAAACGGGGTATTCAAAGTGTTATTGAAGGGTTTACCCCCGCTTTGGATGCTGCTGTGAAAGCGCGTTTGGAGGAGCTGGGGTTCCATCAAGGCGCTCGCGTTTTATGTACTCAAGCACCTCGTTTGGGCGCTCCTAAATTGTATAAAGTGGGTAACGCAGTCTACTCACTTGAAAAGACAATCGCAGAGTGTGTGATTGCACATCCGGTCACGTCTGAATAATGAAACAACTACTACTGGTCGGAAGCCCCAACTCGGGAAAATCGATGCTGTTCAATCGTCTTACCGGTATGAATCAGCGTGTGGCAAACTTTCCTGGAATTACAGTCGATACCTCAACAGGGCCAGCGGTCGGTCGATCAGACTTATTAGTAGTCGATTTTCCTGGCGCTTACTCTTTAACCCCTCTTTCGGGCGAAGAGCAAGTTGCTGTAGATGCCTTCTATAAATTGTTGGACGTTCCTGTCGGTCACATAGAAGCCGTTGTCTGTGTTGTCGATGCGACCCGCATGGAAAAAGGTCTGGTATTTGCGTTGCAGGTTAGGGAGGCCTGTCGACGTGCTGGTCATCCAGTGATGATTGTGACCAATATGCATGATGTTCTTGAGCGTCATAATCAGAGCGTTGATGCTGAAGGGCTGTCGCAACGCTTGGATATGCCGGTCATTCCGATCTCTGCAAAGAGCGGTGTAGGCGTCGATCAAATCATTACACGCTCAGGGCAGGGGATAGAGGTTCCAAAGAGCGAGCTAAAAGAGGATCTGATTGCGTTTGACGCATCTGTGTTCCGAAATCTAGCGGAATCGTTGGCGAATGAGTTTGGTCCCAAAGGGGACTACCTGCTTCTGGTTCATAACCGAGCGGATCAATTCTTCCTCAGTACCCTGACGGGTGGTCTGAGTTTTCTGTTGATCATGTTTTTACTCTTCCAAGCGATATTCAGTTGGGCCGCTCCTTTGATGGATGGCGTAGAGTCACTGATTGGACTCACGGCAGACTCTGTGTTGCCTCTGATACCAAGCGGTATGCTGCATGACTTTGTTAAAGATGCTCTATTTGGCGGGCTGGGTGCTTTTTTGGTGTTTGTACCTCAGATTTTTATTCTGACGTTGATCGTCGGTTTTATGGAAGATTCAGGGTACCTTGCTAGGGCCGCTGTCATCTGTCACAGACCGCTTCGCGCTTTTGGTCTAACTGGTAAAAGTTTTGTCCCAATGTTATCGGGTGTCGCCTGTGCTATCCCAGGCATCTATGCAGCACGAACCATAGAGTCACCAAGACGTCGCTGGTTAACCTACTTTGCCATTCCGCTTATGCCTTGTTCGGCTCGACTACCTGTCTATGGGCTTCTTATTGTCGCGTTTATTCCCAATGAGTCACTTCTAGGTGGTGCAGTAGGGTTGCAAGGTCTGGCCATGTTGGCGATCTATCTATTCGGAATCGTTATGGCCCTTTTGGTCGTGTCGTTACTCTCTAGAGTAAAGGTAGGTAAGGGGAGTGATCTCCCTTTTGTACTCGAGATGCCTCCCTATCGTCTACCCGGTGCAAAAACTTTAGGCCAGTTGGCGTGGTCACGCAGTGGTGATTTTGTGAAACGTGCAGGCCCCGTGATCTTCTGGGTCAGTGTGGTGGTCTGGGTGTTAGGCTACTTCCCTAATCAGGGGGCAAATTTGGGTGAATCCTGGTTGGGGGCTATTGGTAAATTCATAGCGCCTATCTTTGAACCCATCGGCCTGGATTGGAAGTACGGTGTTGCCATTATCGCGTCGTTCCTAGCGCGTGAGGTCTTTGTCGGCACACTGGGTACACTCTATGGTATTGAAGGTGCCGAGGAGGAGTTTACATCCTTGGCTCAACAGATTCAGGATTCTGGCATCTCTTTGGCTTCTGGAGTCGCTCTGTTTGTCTTCTTCGCCATTGCTGCGCAGTGTGTCTCAACTCTAGCAACGTTGCGCAGGGAGAGCGGTAGCTGGTCGCTGCCGGCCGGTCTGTTTGTGGGGTATGGTGTTTTGGCTTACAGCTTGGCTTTTGTGGCTTTTACTCTGATAGTTGGCGATTAGAGACTGGATTGTTTCCTGGACAGTGAATGACTACATCATTTTGAATTAAAAGATTGGCGAACTGATCATCGGGGCAGTCATTCGTAAACAGTCTTGATATGTCCTTAATGTGCCCTAGTTTCACCATGGGTGTTCTGCCAAATTTGGAGTTATCGCTACAAAGGAGTACCTCTGAGGCATTTGCTATAATGGCTTGTGACACTCTGACCTCCCTGAGGTCGTAATCAAGCAGGGTGCCATCTGGTTGAATACCGCTGATGCCTATGATTGCGTACTCCATCTGAAAGGTGTTTATGAGGTCTGTCGCTGGAGAGCCGACAATGCCACCATCACTGTTTCGAACTTCGCCACCTGCAACAATGACTGTGAAGTCACTCTTAGAGGATAAGGTAACAGCGACATTCAAGTTGTTGGTCACTACGGTCAGATTTTGTTTGCTCAACAGGGCTTCGGCGACTGCCTCTGTTGTGGTGCCGATATTGATAAATAGGGATGCGCCATCGGGGATATAATCAGCAACGAGTTTTGCAATAGTTTGTTTAGCGTCCGAATTAACACTTTTACGAGTTTTATAAGAGCTGTTTGTTGTGCTGTTTTCAACCGCACCAACACCACCATGATAACGTTTTACGCACCCCTCCGTTTCCAATTGAGTGACATCACGTCTTATAGTTTGGGGCGTCACTTCAAGTGATGAAGTGAGTTCATCTATAGTCACAAAACCACTTTCAGCGATCTTATCGAGTATGAATTCAAACCTGCGATGTTGGCGCATCTAACATTCCGTAATTAACTTTTTTATTATCATAGTCATATATCAGACTTATAGCTATTGGGCTTTTTTACACTCCATCTGCTGCAAGGTAAGCATTAAGTTTGGCTTTGTTCTCTGTATCGATTCTTAAGCCAAGCTTCGTTCTTCGCCAAAGGATATCTTCAACAGTTTTTGCCCATTCATTATCCTGTAACCAGTTAACCTCTAATTCATAAAGGTTATAGCCAAAATGCTGCCCCAGCTCTTCAATATTTGTTGTCTTACCAAGTATATTGAAAGTGTCTGTTCCATAGGTTCTTAGCATTCGTTTTGCCCAACGGTTGTCTAGGAATGGGTATTTCATCTGAATCTTACTAAGCAGATTGTCACTATCTGTTAGTTCATAGTCTCCACCAGGAAGAGGGATACCCGCTGTCCATGCTCTACCCATTTCGGGGTGAAATTTTTCAATCTCTCTCAAAGCGGACTCGGCCAGTTTTCGATAAGTGGTAATCTTTCCACCAAACACATTGAGCGCTGCTGCTCGACCGTTGACAGAATCTACCTTTAGAACATAGTCCCTAGTTGCCTCAGTGGCTGAGGAGGCATTGTCATCGTAAAGGGGGCGAACGCCAGAATAAGTCCAGACAACATCAGAATCTTTCAGTGGTTTCTCAAAGTACTCAGAGGCAGCTTTCAAAAGATATTCTTGTTCTTCTGGAGTACAGTAAGCTTTTTCGGCTGGACCTTCGTGATCCACATCAGTTGTGCCAATTAAAGTGAAGTCATCTTCATAGGGGATAGCAAAAATGATCCGGTTATCACTCTGTTGGAATATATAGGCGCGATCGTGATCATAAAGTTTCTTCACAACGATATGACTTCCGCGAACTAGCCTGACGCCATGTTTTGAGTTCAGGTGAAGACTGTTATTAAGGACATCTGCTACCCAAGGACCAGCGCAGTTGATAACCGTTTTCGCCTGAACTTTCATTTCTTCATTGGTGATTAAATCTCTGACGGTTACCCGCCATAAACCATCCACTCTTTCTGCGGACTCAACACGTGTCCTAGTGTGAATTTTGGCGCCACGATCCTCTGCGTCTCTTGCATTGAGGACTACTAGACGAGCGTCATCAACCCAGCAATCGGAATACTCAAACCCTTTCTTAAGTGACTTTTTAAGAGGGATACCTGTTTTGTCTTCTGCAAAATTAAGAGTTCTAGTGGCAGGTAAAATTTTTCTGCCCCCTAGATGATCATAGATAAACAGTCCTACTCTTAATAGCCAACTTGGACGAAGCCCTTTGTGGTGCGGTAAAACGAAGCGAAGTGGCCAGCTTATGTGCGGCATGGCTTTTAGTAAACGCTCTCTTTCGATAAGTGCCTCGCGAACCAGTCTGAACTCATAATATTCAAGGTAGCGTAATCCGCCATGAAACAACTTAGTTGAGCCTGAGGAGGTTGCTTGAGCAAGATCACCCATCTCGAAAAGAGAGACAGTTAATCCTCTACCAGCTGCATCACGTGCTATGCCACAACCGTTTATGCCACCACCTATAATAACCAGGTCTTTTACATCATTATGTTGTATTTCGTTCATTTGTGTTGTTTTTCTTCGTTCGTTTATATTCGTATTAGGTGAAAGCTAACAAAAAGAAAATTTAAGTCAATAAAAATTTTCTCTTGACTTCGTTTGCTTTCGTTTGCGAGTATCGACTCTAACGAATGATTTCTAGATCACTTCGTTGATAAAAATAATGAAGATGGAGAAAGACCATGAAGAAAAAGCTAGCCTTGGCTGTCGCGTTTGCTTCGGCAACAATCACAAGCGCTGCTTATGCAGACATCAACGCTGCTAAGAAGTGGGTTGATAGTGAGTTTCAACCCTCCGCACTCACTAAAGAGCAACAAATCGAAGAGATGCAGTGGTTCATTAATGCTGCGAAACCATTCGCTGGAATGGAAATCAATGTGCTCTCAGAAACTATCCCTACACATACCTACGAGTCTACGGTTCTCGCAAAAGCCTTTGAAGAGATTACGGGTATTAAGGTAAATCACCAATTACTGGGTGAAGGGGAGGTTGTTCAGGCCGTTCAGACTCAAATGCAGACTAAGCGCAATCTTTACGATGCCTATGTGAACGACTCAGATTTAATTGGTACTCACTCTCGTCTTCAGTTAGCTCATAGCTTGACTGATTTCATGAACGGTCCCGCCAAAGACATCACTAACCCTAATCTTGATCTAGACGATTTCATGGGTCTTGAGTTTACGACTGGTGCAGATGGCGAAGTATACCAACTGCCAAGTCAGCAGTTTGTTAACCTTTACTGGTTCCGTAAAGACTGGTTTGACCGCGAAGATCTCCAAAAACAGTTCAAAGATATCTATGGCTATGATCTAGGTGTGCCTGTTAACTGGTCCGCTTATGAGGACATTGCTGAGTTCTTCTCCGTTCACGTCAAAGAGATCGATGGAACTCCAATCTACGGCCATATGGATTACGGTAAACGTGCCCCCGACCTTGGTTGGCGTATGACGGATGCCTGGTTATCTATGGCAGGTGCAGGTTCTGCTGGTCAACCAAACGGGCGTCCTATTGATGAATGGGGTATCCGTATGGAAGAGGGTAGTTGTAATCCAGCTGGTGCTAGTGTTTCTCGTGGTGGTGCCGCAAACGGTCCAGCTGCAGTTTACGCTATTCGTAAGTGGGATGAATGGCTACGTAAATATGCTCCTCCAGGTGCCGCATCTTATGACTTCTACCAATCACTTCCTGCACTGAGCCAAGGTAATGTTGCTCAACAGATTTTCTGGTACAGCGCGTTTACGGCTGACATGGTTAAATCTCAAGCCGAGGGCAATAATACGGTTGATGCTGAAGGAACACCATTGTGGCGTATGGCTCCAAGCCCCCATGGCCCATACTGGCAAGAAGGTCAGAAGGTCGGTTACCAAGATGTTGGTTCTTGGACCATCCTAAAATCGACACCTGAAGATCGTGCTAAAGCGGCTTGGTTGTACGCTCAGTTTGTGACTTCAAAAACAGTTGATGTGAAAAAGTCTCACGTAGGTCTTACCTTCATTCGTGACTCTTCTATTAATCACGAATCATTCACAGAGCGAGCTCCAAAACTGGGTGGTCTAGTTGAGTTCTATCGTTCGCCAGATCGTAATATGTGGTCTCCAACCGGTGTCAACGTTCCTGACTATCCTAAGCTTGCTCAAATTTGGTGGCAGCAGATTGGTGACGTGAACTCAGGCGCATTCACACCTCAAGAAGCTATGGATCGTCTAGCTCAAGAGATGGACATCACCATGGCTCGCATGGAGCGTGCAGACAAAGGTGCAAACGTTTACGGCGGTTGTGGTCCTCGTCTGAACGAAGAGAAGGATCCATCTTACTGGTTGGGTCGTGAAGGTGGTCCTAAGGCTAAACTTGCTAATGAGAAGCCTCAGGGTCAAACCGTTAATTATGATGAGCTAGTGAAAAGCTGGACTAACTAACGGTTAAAACGGGGGGGCCGTAGGCCCTCTCGATTTCTTTCCCAGAGATATTTCCATGAATTTAGAATTAAAAGATGTTGCAAAGCGCGTCGGCGCCGAAATGCATATACACGAGACAAATCTCGTTCTTGAACCTGGTGAGTTTAATGTTTTACTTGGTGCGACAAATGCCGGTAAAACAACCCTGATGAAACTGATGGCAGGACTGGATTCGCCAACAGCTGGTTCGGTTTTGTACGGCGGTGTAGATGTTACGAAAACACCACCTCAGAAGAGAAGCATCAGTTTTGTGCATCAGTTCTTCATTAATTATCCCCATTTAAGTGTAAGAGATAACATTATTTCGCCACTTAAATTATCAAAAATGTCTGATGCGGAGATTAATAAACGACTGGAAGCTACCGTTGATCTGCTTCGTTTAGGACCTATGTTAGATCGAAAGCCACATGAGCTTTCAGGTGGCCAACAGCAACGTTGTGCGTTGGCTAGAGCCCTTATTAAAGACTCTACAGCTGTATTTCTTGATGAACCACTTGCGAACTTAGATTATAAGTTGCGCGAAGAGTTGCGTGCAGAGTTGCCCAGTATTTTTGCTGATCGTGGTTCAATTGTTGTTTACGCAACTTCTGAACCTGCTGAAGCTTTGATGTTAGGTGGTCATACCGCCGCTCTTAATGAAGGTCATATTGCGCAGTTTGGTGCCACCTCTGATGTTTATCGTACGCCAGTCAATCTGACTGCTGCAGAAGTATTTTCCGATCCTCCTTTAAATACAATCAGTGTTAAAAAGTATGATGGTTGCATTCATTTGAGTGAAACTTTGAGTTGGCCAGCAGAGGGCCCCGCTCAACATATGCCTGATGGAAACTATACACTGGGTGTTCGTCCTCATTTTGTTAAGCCGACTGGACATGGAGATAGTGCAATTGAGTTAAACGGTCGTATTCAGGTAACTGAGCTATCCGGTTCAGAAAGCGTCGCTCATTTTTCCATGGGGGGTGGCACTTGGGTCTCGCAAGCGAATGGACTGCACCCATTTAAGGTGGGAGAACACCACCATTTTTATCTTGATAGCAGTAAATGCTTCTACTTTGATTCCCACGGACAAGCGGTTAGGTAGTAACAATGGCTAAAATAAAACTCGATAATATAAGACACTCCTACTACCCCAATCCATCGTCTGATGATGATTTTGCCTTGAAACGGGTTCACTTTGATTGGGATGATGGCGGTGCCTACGCGCTGCTGGGCCCCTCTGGGTGTGGTAAAACGACCTTGCTAAATATCATTTCGGGTCTTTTAGAACCAAGCCACGGCAAGTTGCTTTTTGATGATAATGAAGTTACGAGCCTCTCTCCATCGGAGCGTAATATTGCTCAAGTGTTTCAGTTTCCCGTGATCTACGACACGATGACGGTTTACGATAACCTGGCTTTTCCATTGAGAAATCGTGGGGTCGATGAAGCTAGGATTGATGTAAAAGTCAGAGAGATCTCATCCATGTTGGAGATCGATGATCTTTTACAAACTAAAGCGGCAGGGCTTTCCCCAGATAACAAGCAAAAAATCTCCCTAGGTCGAGGTCTGGTGCGAGAGGATGTTAACGTGATCATGTTTGATGAACCGTTGACCGTTATTGATCCACATTTGAAGTGGAAGCTTCGCTCGAAGCTGAAAGAGCTGCACCAGAAGGTCAAAACAACAATGATCTATGTGACGCATGATCAGACAGAGGCGCTCACATTTGCGGATCAGGTTGTAGTGATGAACTTCGGTCAGGTACTGCAGGTTGGCACTCCAGATGCGCTTTTTGAAAGACCTGAACATACCTTTGTTGGTCATTTTATTGGTTCGCCAGGTATGAATGTATTGCCTGTTGAAATAGTTGACGGTCAAGTATCCCTTGGTGGCCACTTCCTTGAAGTAAGCAGTCCTATTGTTGAAGCTGAAGGTAAATCTTTAGAGATAGGTGTGCGTCCCGAGTTTGTGCGAATCGCCGAGCAAGGCATACCAGCAACGGTAGTCAATGTTATGGATGTTGGGCGTCATAAGGTCTTACAAACGTTAGTAGGCTCACAAAAGGTCTTCGCAGTTTTAAATGAGGATCAGCCTGTTCCTGAAGGGAGCACTTACCTTACTTTCGATAAGCCGCAAACTCGTCTTTACAAAGATGGGTGGTTGGTAGATCTAACCTATGAGTACGAGGTTTTATAACAATGAAAACCGAAAACCCTAGAGCTTGGCTCCTCGTTTTACCTGTTATTTTATTGGTGGCTTTTAACGCACTAATACCACTGATGACAGTAGTGAATTACTCCGTTCAAGAGACGTTTGGTAATAATGTCTTTTTTTGGCAGGGCGTAGATTGGTTTGAACAGGTTCTGCATTCAGAACGCTTCCATGATGCCTTGGGGAGGCAGTTCCTCTTCACAGGTATTATTCTCGCGGTGGAAATTCCTCTCGGTGTTGCAATAGCCTTGGCGATGCCTAGAAAGGGAATATGGGTTCCTATTTGCTTGATCTTAATGTCGCTGCCACTTCTTATTCCATGGAATGTTGTTGGCGCAATGTGGAACATATTTACTCTTCCAGATATTGGTCTAATGGGCTACGGATTAAACTGGCTTGGTATTGATTACAACATGACACAGAGCCCATTGGCTGCTTGGGTCACGCTAATAGTTATGGATGTTTGGCATTGGACTTCGTTGGTTGTACTGCTCTCTTATGCAGGTCTTGTCTCAATTCCCGATGCTTACTATCAAGCAGCTGAGATTGATGGGGCCTCCAAATGGTCTGTGTTCAGATACATTCAATTGCCCAAGATGAAGCAGGTTTTGATGATTGCGATACTGTTACGGTTTATGGATAGCTTCATGATCTATACAGAACCCTTTGTATTGACCGGTGGAGGCCCTGGTAATTCCACAACTCTGTTGTCTATCGACCTAGTTAAAGTAGCGCTTGGTCAGTTTGACTTAGGACCAGCAGCGGCTATGTCACTCATATACTTCGCGATCACTCTACTGGTGAGTTGGGTGTTCTACACAATAATGAATAAAGATGTGAAGGAATAAGGGGGCGATATGAAACTAAAAAGCTTAGCGCCGATTTTGTACATAATCTTTTTGATGCTTCCTATCTATTGGTTGCTTTCAATGAGTTTTAAAACAACTAATGAGATTTTGAGTGGTTTCTCTTTTTTTCCACAAGAGTGGACGCTTGAAAACTACGCTGTCATCTTTAATGATCCGACATGGTATTGGGGTTACATAAACTCTACTACCTACGTGCTGATCAATACGGTTATCTCTTTGTGTGTAGCCCTTCCGGCGGCATACGCATTCAGTCGCTACCGTTTTATGGGTGATAAGCATCTATTCTTTTGGTTGCTGACTAACCGAATGGCACCGCCGGCAGTATTTGCCTTGCCATTCTTTCAGTTGTACTCAGCCGTTGGTTTATTTGATACTCATATTGCTGTGGCTTTAGCCCACTGTCTTTTCAATATCCCGCTTGCTGTGTGGATCTTGGAGGGTTTCATGAAAAGTATCCCTAAAGAGCTAGATGAAACTGCTTATGTTGATGGATACTCTTTCCCGCGATTCTTTGTGACAATTTTCATGCCAAATATCAAAGCAGGTATTGGAGTAGCAGCCTTCTTCTGTTTCATGTTTTCTTGGGTCGAACTGTTGTTAGCAAAAACGTTAACCTCTATCGATGCTAAGCCGATCGCAGCAACAATGACCAAAACTGCATCGAGTGCTGGATATGAGCTAGGTCTGTTGGCGGCAGCTGGGTGTTTGACCATTATCCCAGGGGCGATTGTGGTCTACTTCGTTAGAAATCATATAGCGAAAGGTTTCGCTATGGGGAGGGTGTAATGTTTAGTTGGATGGCTTGGACGTTACCAACGGCTCTGGTATTTGTTTTTATCTTCTCTTGCATTGGTGTTCTGGCATTCCTAGAAGTGAAATATCCTGGGGGAGCTGAGCGCACAGGTGTATTTGGCATTACAACCACCCGAGGTGACCGTCTGTTTATCTCGATCTTGGGTACAGTGTTTATTATGCTTGGTTGGTTGGGATTGATGGGTACACCTTTGTGGGGTGGTTTAACTCTATCAATAATATGGGCTGTATTCGTTTTTAGGAAAGTCTAGTGGAAAATTACGTTCTCTCAATAGACCAAGGAACCACATCCTCAAGAGCAATTTTATTTAATAAAGATCTTAAAATTGTTTCTACTGGTCAGCAGGAATTTACTCAGTATTTCCCTAAATCAGGGTGGGTAGAGCATGATCCTGAAGAGATATGGTCCACGACTGCCGGAGTGTGTCGTCAAGCCATTGAGATGGGTGGTATAGATAGCTCCAGTATAAGAGCGATTGGCATAACAAATCAGCGTGAAACAGTCGTTGTTTGGAATAAACAGACAGGCAAAGCAATCTATAACGCGATTGTTTGGCAAGATAGAAGAACGGGTGATTTTTGCAACGAGTTGAAGTCAAAAGGCTATGAGCAGACTTTTATAGAGAAAACAGGGCTATTACTTGATCCCTATTTTTCTGGCACAAAACTCGCTTGGATATTGGATAATGTTGAGGGTGCTCGCGCCTCGGCGGAATCCGGTGAATTGTTGTTTGGTACAGTGGATTGTTATCTCATTTGGCGGCTAACGGGTGGTGTAGTTCATGCCACTGACGCTACTAATGCGTCCAGAACATTGATCTACAATATCCATCAAGGCATTTGGGATGAAGAGCTATTGTCTCTTCTAAATATACCTTCATGCATGCTGCCAGAGGTTAAAAACTGTGCAGATGATTTTGGTAAAACGCGCGAAGATCTGTTTGGTGGAAACGCCATTCCGATTTGTGGCGTTGCGGGTGATCAACAAGCTGCAGCGATAGGCCAAGCGTGTTTTAAACCAGGTATGCTTAAATCTACCTATGGCACCGGATGTTTTGCTCTCCTTAATACAGGGGAGCATTGTGTTAAGTCCGAACACCGTCTTCTCAGTACTATTGCTTATCAGCTTGATGGAAAGCCAACCTATGCTCTAGAGGGCTCTATATTCATTGCTGGTGCAGTCGTCCAGTGGTTGCGCGATGGTTTGAAGATCATTCGCGATGCTAAAGATACTGAAGCACTTGCAAGCGAGGCTAAGCCAGAGAATCGTGTCTATCTTGTTCCTGCTTTTACGGGGCTTGGAGCACCGTATTGGGATACGGAGTGTCGTGGCGCCATTTTTGGTCTTACTCGTGATACTGGCTTTGCTGATCTGGCTAGAGCCGCGCTTCGATCGGTTGCCTACCAAACTCGCGACCTATCCGACGCCATGCGATCAGACTGGCTAAGTTCTGGTGGAACAAATGTTGAGTCAGTTTTGCGAATCGACGGGGGGATGGTTGCTAACGACTGGATGGCTCAATCCCTTTCGGATATTTTGCAAGCTCCTGTCGATCGACCCGAAATTATTGAGACAACGGCGTTAGGTGCCGCTTGGCTGGCAGGTATGCATGTTGGTTTTTATCCTGACCAAGAGGGTTTTGCAAAAACCTGGGCACTGAATCACCATTTTGAGCCGCTTATGACCGTTGATGATGCCAATGAGCGTTATGCTGGTTGGCGTGACTCGGTTGCAAGACTTCTCATCAAACCTGATAACTTCTGATGTTCCTTTAAAGACACAAGCTCTTTTTAGCCAATTAGTCTTGCCGGTGTATCTAACGCCGGTTTTTTTTATGGCACTTCAGATCCTTTTGCTGCGGTCAGAAGCTCAAACCAGGTCTCTCGATCAAGCTCAACATGATTGACCTGATGCAGCGCCTTTATTCGATCTAGATTGTTTGTGCCAACAACAGGAAGAATATTGGCAGGGTGCACTCTTAACCAGGCCAGTGCGATATGTTCACGCTGGCACTGTTGGCTCTGCTCGATTCTGTTTAGTAAGCCCTCAAGCTCTGAATTTAGTGGTTGGTTAAACAGTTGGCCGCCAGCCAGTGGTGACCAGGCCATCGGCAGTAGCTGATCGAGTTGCATCGCTTCCAGCGTTCCATCCCAGAGTGAACTCTGTTCAAAGAGATTGATCTCAATTTGATTGGTGATCAGTCGATTCGTCATTTTCGACTGCAGTAGTTTCCACTGCCACACTGAAAAGTTAGAGACCCCTACGGTTCTGACCAAGCCTTCTTTAATGAGATCGTCCAGTGCCTCTCCGGTCTCTTCGGCATCCATCAAAGGATCGGGTCTATGAATTAAGAGGGTGTCTAGGTAGTCAGTCTGTAAGTTTTTCAGACTCTGTTTGACCTGCTGAAATAGATATTCACGGGAGGTGTCGTAATACTTAACTCGTCGATCTGGGTAGTGATCAGAGATCAGAGCGATATCACATTTGCTAATCAGCTCCATCTGGCCTCTTAGGGATGGATTGGCTTTCAGCACGTCGCCAAAGAGTTGCTCACACTGATAGTCACCATAGATATCTGCATGGTCAAAGGTCGTTATTCCCTGATCCAAACAGGCTTGGATTTTGGCTTCGGTACTTGAAGTGGTTGGCTTGGACTCTACGAGTCTCCAGACACCATAAGCCAGTTCGCTAAATGTTAGATCGGAATGAAGAGTTTTGATTCGTTTCAATCTAGAGCCCCGATTTTTAGATTTTTTACCAGTCTAAAGATTGTCAATTTGAGGTTCAATATAGCAATCAAATAGCCAAAAAAAAGAGCGCCGAAGCGCTCTTTCTCAGTGTGTCGGTAATCTTAGGATTACTGACCCATCTGCTGCTTGATAAGGTCACCGATAGTCGTTGGACCAGCAGTTTCAACTTCAGCGTTCTGTACGGCTTTAAGAGCAGCTTTCTCTTCAGCTTGATCTTTCGCACGGATAGAGAAGGTGATAACGCGGTTGCGACGATCAACACCTACAATCTTACCTTCAACGCTGTCGCCAACGTTTAGAGCAGTTGTAGCGTCTTCGATGCGCTCTGCAGCGATGTCAGATGCTTTAAGAACAGCTTCGATACCTTCAGCAAGTTCAACAGTAGCAGCACGTGGCTCAACTGCTGTAACAGTACCAGTAACGATTGCGCCTTTCTCGTGGCCCGCTAGGAACTCAGAGAATGGATCGCTTTCTAGCTGTTTAACGCCAAGAGAGATACGCTCTTTCTCTGCGTCAATAGACAGGATAACTGCTTCAACTTCGTCGCCTTTCTTGTAGTCGCGAAGTGCAGCTTCAGCATCAGCTTCCCAAGTGATGTCTGACATGTGTACTAGGCCGTCTAGATCGTTGTCTAGACCAACGAAGATACCGAAGTCAGTGATCGTCTTGATTGTGCCAGATACTTTATCGCCAGCAGCGTACTGCTCAGAGAATGCAGCCCATGGGTTAGTTGTACACTGTTTGATACCCAATGAGATACGACGACGCTCTTCATCAACGTCTAGAACCATAACTTCTACAGCATCACCAACCTGAACGATTTTAGATGGGTGGATGTTTTTGTTAGTCCAAGACATTTCAGAAACGTGTACTAGACCTTCTACGCCATCTTCTAGAGATGCGAAACAGCCGTAATCAGTTAGGTTAGTAACCTTACCTGATACACGAGTACCTGCTGGGTAACGGTTCTTGATCGCTTCCCATGGATCTTCAGATAGCTGCTTAAGACCTAGAGAGATACGACCGCTCTCTTTGTCGAATTTGATGATCTTAACGTCGATCTCATCACCTGGAGTTAGCATTTCGCTTGGGTGAGAGATACGTTTCCACGCCATGTCAGTGATGTGTAGAAGACCGTCAACGCCGCCAAGGTCGATGAACGCACCGTAGTTAGTAAGGTTCTTAACGTAACCTTTAACTGCTTGGCCTTCTTCAAGATCAGCAAGGATCTCATCACGCTGTGCGCTGTTAGCTTCTTGAAGAACTGCGCGGCGAGAAACAACAACGTTGTTACGCTTCTGATCAAGTTTGATCAGTTTGAATTCAAGTTCTTTGCCTTCTAGGTGATCAACGTCACGTACTGGGCGAACGTCTACCAATGAACCTGGTAGGAAGCCTTGGATGTTGTTGACGTTTACAGTGAAACCACCTTTAACTTTGCCAGAGATGTAACCTTTTACGATCTCTTCCGCTTCAAACTTAGTCTGAAGAACTTCCCATGCTTCTGCACGTTTCGCTTTCTCGCGAGAAAGTTTAGTTTCACCGAAACCATCTTCTACAGCTTCTAGTGCAACTTTAACGTCATCACCAATGTTGATTTCAAGTTCGTTCGCATCGTTAAGGAACTGAGAGCGTGGAATAACCGCTTCAGACTTAAGACCAGCGTTAACAGTTACCCAATCAGCATCGATATCAACAACAGTACCAGTTACTAGGGTACCTGGAGTCATCGCAAGTTCTTGGAGGGATTCTTCAAACAGTTCAGCAAAGCTTTCGCTCATGAAAGTGTCCTATTTTGGGTGCCAGGGGATGGCACACTAGCCTATGACATCAGCTTCATAGGGTCGGTTCATCGTCATCTCCGATGACTTGCTAAGCTGATGGATGCAAGCTGACGGAGTTATAAAGAGGGCGAAATTATACAGGAGTGTTAGCGGTGTGCAAAGCGGAATTGGTGTTTTTTTGAGCAGTGGACAGCGGTTGGGAATAGTCTCGAGAAGAAGGGGAAAGAATTACAAATCGCTAGTGCGGTTTGATCGCGGTTTGTCGCTGCGCTCCAATTCGCTCCTACAGTCGAGCTACGTAGATAATTTTTTCCGAAGTCCTACTGTAGGAGCGAATTGCCCGAAGGGCAAGCCGCGAAAGATTCGCTTAGCGAATCGTATCTCACATTCCGCTATCAACCCGCCAAACGAGACTGATCCTCTTGAAAGAACATCTCGATCATATCGATGCTCAGCTCACTGGCTTCGCGAAGCACGGCTTCACTGTCGGGATCAGTGATCTCTTCACCGGGTGCTGTCTCTGTCAGTAGCTCATCAAGCGTCTTAATAGGTTGTTCACCCTTTGCCATGCGACGCTGATTCTCTAGATCGATTTGAGCCTGCTCCATCTGATCGCGTTGGGCTTTTAACTGCTCTTCATTGAGCGGCAGCCACTGCATCGATTTCTGCTCATTGATCAAGGCGATGGTGTCACGCATGTGCTGAAAATCAGGATCAGTTTGCGTTCTTTGAGTATGGCGGTTTTGCAGCTCAGGAACCCAACGATCGAGTGATGAGTAGCTGCCGTAACGAACAGGCCTTACTTTGTCCCAAGGTAGGGCAAAGTCGAGAGCGCTTTCACCGATTTCGCTCTGATCAAACATCGATGGAAACTCGATATCCGGAGCTACCCCTTGGTGCTGAGTACTCTCACCAGAGATACGATAGAACTTCGCGGTTGTGAATTTTAGCTGCCCATGACGCAGTGGTTGAAGAGTCTGCACAGTCCCTTTACCGAATGTGCGACTGCCAACGACCAGCCCTCGGCGGTAATCTTGTATGGCACCGGCGAAGATCTCCGAAGCCGATGCACTGAGTCGATCAATCACAACGGTCAAGGGTCCAGTCCAAGTGGTCTCTGGGTTGTAGTCGCCCAGCACATCGACCCGACCTTCAAGATCACGAATCTGCACGGTTGGACCACGGCTAATAAATAGACCCACCAGTTCATTGGCCTCTCGCAGTGAGCCACCTCCGTTTTCGCGTAGATCAACAACCAGAGCATCAACGCCCTGTTGCTTGAGGTCTTCAATCAGTACCGCTACATCACGAGTCGTGCTGCGGTAATCCTTGTCCCCTTTTCTAAGGGCAGCAAAATCGATGTAGAAGGTTGGGATGTCGATGATGCCAACTTTATAGATGTTGCCGTCACGCTCAACCTCCATGATCCGAGACTTGGCCGCTTGCTCTTCAAGCTTTACACGCTGTCGCTCTAATTTGACGATCTTGCGTGTGCTCTTGTCAGCCGAAGTGGATGGGATGATCTCTAAGCGTACGATGGATCCTTTAGGTCCACGGATCCTGTCAACGACATCATCCAAGCGCATACCCACCACATCTTCGATCTCACCATCCATGTCTTGTCCGACACCCACGATCAGGTCGGCAGGTTTCAGCTGGCCGCTCTTATCGGCCGGGCCCGCCGGTACAAGACTAACGATCTTGGTGAATTCATCTTCGCTCTGCAGGACAGCGCCGATCCCTTCAAGTGATAGACTCATGTTGATCTCAAAGTTCTCTGAGGTCGCGGGTGAAAAATAGGCGGTATGCGGGTCGTAAAGACGTGCCAAGGCATTAGCATATGATTGAAAAATATCTTCGCTATTGGTCTGCAGTGCACGATTAAGTTGCGATTCGTAACGTTTGATCAGTGTCTCTTTAGCTTCAGAAACACTCTTGTCAGAAAGTTTTAGATTTAACACGGCGCTTTTAAGACGCAGTGACCAGTATTGATCCTGTTCGCCTTTCGATTGAAACCAAGGTTTCTCTTCACGACTGATCGGAAGTCTGTCGTCTAGAGTGAAATCAAATGTTTGGTCCGATTTTAGAGCGTCGATCATCTGCTCTGTGCGCTCCTGAAAACGGGTCAAAAAGCGTTCGTAGGCGGCAAATGCAAAGGTTAGATTGCCGGAGCGCATGTCGTCGTCCAGAGTGCGCTTGAAGTGAGCTAAAGCGTCGATATCGCTCTGCAGTAGGTAGCTTCTTGTTGGGTCGATAGTTTCAAAGAAGTTGTTGAAGAGCTTCTCAGAGAGTTCATCGTCGACGGCCTGTTCACGGTAGTGGTGAGATTCCAATCCCGCGACCAGCGACTGAATGGCATTCGAGTGGACGGCTTCAGGCTTAAGAGAGGCCTGTGCTCCTGTCGCTATCGATAATGATAAAACCAAAAAGAGCTGTAAAGCTCGCATCCCAACACTCCAAAATCGCAATAAAAGTAAAAATCTAATAGAGAGCAGTTTAGGCCAGCTCTCCTCATGATGTAAAATAACTTTCTTTTACTACGCGGGAGTGGTTGCGGTGGTTTTGCGAATTGCGGGTTTAGCGATTTTTTCTTTGATGTTGGCCGGTTGTGATAGCGCCTCTGACCGTGACGAGATCGAAGATAAAGAGGCGTTTCGAAAAGAGCTAATAGAGAAGGCACTGAATGACGATACTCGCAAAGCAGGGGAGGCTTTCCTAGCTGAAAATCGTCAAAAGCCGGGTGTGATTGTTCGTAAGTCGGGACTGCAGTACCGTGTCATTTCCGAAGGACAGGGCAAGCAGCCAGAGTACGACAGTGTTGTACTGGTTGAATATGAAGGTCGCCGTGTCGATGGCGGTGTCTTCGATAAGACCGAAGCCGGAAAGCCGATCAAATTCCCGCTCAATCAGGTGATTAAAGGTTGGCGAGAAGGCTTGGGGTTAATGAAAGAGGGGGCTCAGTATGAGCTCTACATTCCTGCTGACTTGGCCTACGGCGCGCGCAGTCCCAGTCGTGAAATTCCACCCAATTCAGCTTTGATATTTGATGTTAGGTTAATAGAAGTACTCGAGAAGGGTGCGGAGAAACAGTAATGGAACAAGAGCGTTTTAACCAAGATCTACTGACCTTTTTAGCAGATAGTCCAACCCCTTTTCATGCCACGCAGCAGATGGCAGATCGCTTAAGTCATGCTGGCTTCAAAGAGCTGTTGGAACACGAAGCCTGGAATCCTGTCACTGGCGAGAGTTACTTTATTCGTCGTAACGGTTCATCGATCATCGCTTGGCGTCATACCGGCAACTTTGATGCAGGATTTAGAATGGTGGGCGCTCATACCGACTCACCCTGTCTTCGCGTCAAGCCGACGCCAGAGCTATACCGACAAAACTATCTGCAGCTTGGCGTTGAAGTCTATGGCGGAGCGCTGTTGAACCCCTGGTTTGATCGCGACTTGTCATTGGCTGGTCGAGTGACCTATCGCCAAACCGATGGCTCTTTAGACAGCTCGCTAATCGATTTTAAAGAGGCGATCGCGACGATTCCAAGTCTTGCGATTCACCTAGACCGCGAGGCCAATAAAGATCGAACGGTTAACCCACAACTTCACCTCCCTGTACTGCTAGGCCAGGCGGAACAGAAGCATGATTTCAGAGCCTTATTGAAATCTAAATTGCTTGAACAGGGGGTGACAGAGGTCCAGGAGGTTCTAGATTACGAACTCTCTTTCTACGATGTTCAAACGCCTGCAATGGTGGGATTGAACAGAGAGTTTATCGCCTCAGCTCGCTTGGATAATCTGTTGAGCTGTTTCATCGGTTTGCAGTCTCTACTCGACAGTGATGGTCAGCAGGCCGCTGTTTTGGTCTGTACCGACCACGAAGAGGTAGGCAGTGCGAGTGCCTGTGGTGCTCAAGGCCCAATGTTGGCCCAGTGGCTAGAGCGACTCTTGCCGAACAACGAAGAGCGTAACCGTGTGATTAGCCACTCCATGATGATCTCCGCCGATAATGCCCACGGTGTGCACCCCAACTATGCCGATAAACATGACGAGAATCATGGTCCGCTGATTAATGCAGGACCGGTCATCAAAATTAACTCTAATCAGCGCTACGCCACCAACAGTGAAACCAGTGCAACCTTCCGCGCCATTGCGCAGGATGTAAATGTGCCAGTACAGAGCTTTGTGGTTCGATCTGATATGGGGTGTGGTAGCACGATTGGTCCGATTACCGCATCGGAAGTCGGTATTCGTACTGTGGATATCGGCTGCCCGCAATTTGGTATGCACTCAATTCGTGAGTTATGCGGCAGTCAGGATGCACACTCACTCTATCTGATTCTGCAAAACTACTACGATAAAGCCAGAGTGTAAGAGGGTTTAGACGTGTTACAAACGGTTCAAGAGCTGAATGATTTTTTAACAAACCACTTTCCGCAAGGTGAAGGCTTTGGTGCCGTTGAAGAGGCGGGAGATGGTTGGGTATTGATGCGATTAACGGTTGAAGATAGTCATTTGCGTCCAGGTGGTACGGTCTCAGGTCCAACCATGATGGGGATGGCGGATGTGGCCATCTGGTCTGCGTTGCAAACTAAGATTGGCCCATCGCCGATGACCGTGACCGGTAACCTAAACATCAACTTCTTAAGTAAGCCTAAGCCCGTTGATATGTTGGCACGTGCACGTGTACTTCGCGTTGGTCGAAGAAACGGGGTTGGTGAGTGTTACATCTACTCGGGTGATGAAGATTCGATGGTGGCGCACGTTACAGCAACCTATTCGATACCGGCAAAGTAAGGCCTTTAAAACAGACTCAACGACAAGGATTGGTCGATCATGGAAATTAAAGTTAACTACCTCGATAACTTACGCCTAGAAGCGAAGTTTGACGACTTCACCGTGATCGCCGATCAGCCCGTTCGCTACAAAGGCGATGGCTCAGCTCCCGGTCCATTTGACTACTTTTTGGCTTCATCAGCGCTGTGTGCTGCCTATTTCGTAAAGGTCTACTGCGAAGCGCGAGGCATCTCTACCGATAATATCCGTCTTGCTCAGAACAACATTGTCGATCCTGAGAATCGTTACAAACAGATCTTCAAAATCAGTGTTGAGTTGCCAGAAGATCTCAGTGATAAAGATCGCACCGGTATCCTTCGCTCCATTGAACGTTGTACCGTGAAAAAAGTCGTGCAAGAGGGTCCTGAGTTCCAGATAGAGGTCGTCGACAGTCTTGATGAGGATGCCCAAGCTCTACTAGCGATTGCTACCGACAGTGAAACCTTCATTGAAGGTAAAGACGCGCCACTTGAACAGACCATCGTAAAGATGACACAGATTCTTGCTGATCTGGGGATGAAAATAGAGGTAGCCTCCTGGCGCAACATTGTCCCCAATGTCTGGTCGCTGCACATTCGTGATGCGGCCTCTCCTATGTGTTTTACCAACGGTAAAGGGGCCACAAAAGAGGCAGCACTGGCCTCTGCATTGGGTGAGTTTTTAGAGCGTCTCTCCTGTAACTTTTTCTACAACGATCAGTATTTTGGCCAAGAGTTGGCTGAAGCAGAGTTTGTCCACCGCCCAGATGAATGCTGGTTTGAACTGACGGAAGAGGATGATATCCCAGAGGGGTTATTGGATGAGTACACTCTTGAGATCTACGACCCTGATCAGGATTTAAGTGGCTCTAACTTAATCGATACCAACTCTGGTAATGAGGATAGGGGGATCTGCGCTCTACCATTCCAGCGTCGATCGGATGGTGAAACGATCTACTTCCCATCGAACCTGATTGAAAACCTCTTTTTGAGTAACGGTATGAGTGCCGGCAATACCCTTGAAGAGGCTCAGGTTCAGTGTCTTTCTGAGATCTTTGAACGTGCGGTTAAACGTCAGATTCTTGAGCAGGAGATTGCGCTTCCCGATGTGCCCTCGCTGGTGCTTGAACGCTGGCCGGGTATTGTGGAGGGCATCAAGGCGCTAGAAGAGCAGGGCTTTCCTGTTTTGGTTAAAGATGCCTCGTTGGGCGGTCAGTTCCCAGTCGCCTGTGTCACGCTAATGAACCCTAAAACGGGCGGTGTGTTTGCCTCGTTCGGTGCCCACCCCAGTCTGCATGTCGCTATTGAAAGAAGCCTGACTGAATTGCTGCAGGGCCGCAGCTTTGAAGGGTTAAACGACCTGCCACCACCGACCTTTAACTCACATGAGCTGACTGAACCGAATAACTTTGTTGAGCACTTCATCGACTCCAGTGGTGTTGTGAGCTGGCGCTTCTTCAGTGACGCCTTTGATTACGAATTTGTGGATTGGGATTTCTCAGGTACCAACAGAGAGGAGGCTGACAGGCTGTTTGGTATTCTGGAGTCGATGGGTAAAGAGTCCTATCAAGCGAACTATGATGACCTGGGTGTACCGGCGGTTCGAATACTGGTTCCAGATTACTCTGAGGTCTATCCCGTTGAAGATCTGATTTGGGATAACACCAATAAATCACTGGAGTTTCGCGAGGCGATTCTCTGTCTGCACGAGTTGTGTGATGAAGACCTAGAGGAGTTGCTGGTTCGTCTAGAAGAGAGCGAGCTGGATAACTACACTGATATCCGCACGTTGATCGGCATTGAGTTTGATGAGAACAGCGTCTGGGGGCAGCTCACCATTCTTGAACTAAAACTGCTGATTCACCTAGCACTGGGTCAGTTACCTCAGGCTAAAGAGTTGGTTGAGGCCTTCTTGCAGTACAACGATAACACCCTAGATCGCGCGCTGTTCTATCGTGCAATGGATGCTGTCATTGAGGTGGAGTTAGATTCAGATATGGCCCTTGAGCACTATCTCAACAACTTTACCCGCATGTTTGGTAAAGATCGGATTGAGGCTGTGGTTGGCTCGGTGAATGGAACAATTCGTTTCTATGGTCTCGAGCCAGTCGGTATGGAATTGACTGGATTAGAGCGCCATCAACGACTGATACAGAGCTATCAGAAACTGCATCAATGGCGTGCCTCTAAATAGTTAGGCCCTCAGTTACTGAGAGCGCTAACCTGTTTACTGGTCTGTTCAACCGAGTACTTGCCTTTAGCACCCTTGGTCACACGGCCTATCGCTACAAAAGGGTCGTGTACAAAGAGTAAACGTCCACCCCGACTTTCAAGCCCTTCAAGCAGTTGTCGTTTCTCATCAATCAACTGCTCTGGGAAACGGTCATAGCCCATGGTGATGGGGAGATGAACCCAGGCGCTGCCGGGAATAAGATCCCCAGGGTAAACGACCGGTCCCTCTGGCATCTCGACTTCTGGCAGTATTTGGCCGGGTGTATGCCCTGAGCTCTCATGCAGTGTCCAGCCATCTCCCAGTGTTGCTGACTGTTGGCCCTCAGGAATGATCTCTAATCGACCTGACTCCTCCAGCAGTTTGATCAACATAGGTATGTAAGAGGCGCGATCACGAGCATGAGGGTCGTTTGCGCGCTGCCATTGGACTTCACCGACTAAGTATTTCGCATTTGGGAAGAGCAGGTAAGGATCCTCACCCTCTTGCCACTCAGACAGTAGCCCGCCTGCGTGGTCAAAATGGAGGTGGGTCAATAGAACAATGTCGATCTCTTCGTGGGAGACACCTGCAGCCTGAAGATTTTTGATCAGGCAGTGCTCTTGCTCTTGAATACCGTAGCGATCTTTCATCTCAGGGCTGAAGAATGCGCCAACGCCAGTCTCAACCAAGATGTTACGTTTTGGGCTGCTCTCCTGAACCAGCATGGCGCGGCAGGCTAAGGGAATACGGTTAAGCTCATCAGGCTCTATCCAGCGTTGCCATAACGCGCGAGGCGCATTACCAAACATTGAACCGCCATCCAGCTTCTGTGTATTCCCCTCTATCGAGGTAATGCTACGCATGATTAAGCAAACTCTTCGGTGTCGATCTCAGTTTGTTGACCGGCACTATAGCGCTCACCGGCCACGGTATCGCGGTTAATGAGTTGTTCTAACTCATTAACAATGTCGCTACTCAGTGTGACATCGGCTGCGCCTAGGTTGTCACGCATGTGCTCGACAAAGCGAGTGCCTGGAATCGAAACAATCGAGGGATCCTTTGCACGGATCCAGGCCAGCGCTAATTGCGCTGGGGTACAGCCAGCACGCTCAGCAATGGCAACATAGTCACTCAGTAGCGCTCTGTTCTGTTCAAAGTTCTCTGGGTAGAAGCGTGGCATGGCACGGCGAATGTCTTTTTCAGCCAGTTCGTCCAAGTTGTCGATTGTGAGACTTAAAAAGCCACGTGCCAGTGGGCTGAAGGCGACGAAGGTAACGTCTAGTTCACGGCAGGCGTCGAGAACCGCGATCTCTGGGTTGCGAGTCCAAAGTGAATACTCAGTTTGGATAGCGGCAACGGGGCACTCTTTATGGGCGGCTCGCAAGGTGTCAGCTGACATTTCTGAAAGACCGTAGCTCGCAATTTTACCCTCTTTGATAAGGTCAGCCATGGCGCCTGCACTCTCTTCAATTGGAACGTCAAAGTCACGACGGTGCAGGTAGTAGAGGTCGATTTGATCTGTTTGAAGGCGTTTTAAGCTGGCTTCACACTGTGCTTTGATGGTTTCAGGGCGGCCGTCTAGTGCTTTACCTTTTTCAGGGTCGATGTAGAGAACACATTTTGATGCCAAAAAGATCTCATCGCGGACCGACTTGAGCGCTTCGCCAACAACTTTCTCATTTTTGCCGCCACCGTATAAGGTCGCCGTATCAAAATGGCGGTAGCCCATCTCAAAGGCTTCACGAAACCCTTTGATCGCCTCGTCATCTGATACCGGGGTGTTGTAGGCGTGTGACATGTTCATACAACCCAAACCGATTGGGTTATTGCGTAGCATCTCAAGTTTGCTCATGAAAAATCCTTAAAAATGAGTCAATTTGTACAGAAGATTAACAAGTTAGTGCGGACGAGTGAACTCGAAAAGGGGAATTAGGTATTCGAAAAAAGAAAAACGATTCGGTGCCAGAATGGACTCTGGCACCGTTATTGAGGTTAGGCTGTTGCAGCGTTTAGAGCGGCATCGTAGTTAGGCTGTTGCGCAATCTCTGGAACCAGTTCTGAATGCAGTACTTTGCCATCACGAATCACCACAATGGCTCTAGCCAGAAGCCCACGCATACCTGAATCGATGATTTCGACGCCAAAGCTTTTACCAAACTCTGGGTTACGGAAGGTGGATGCATTACTGACCCTCTCTAGACCTTCGGCACCACAGAAACGTGCTTGTGCAAACGGTAGGTCTGCTGAGACATTAATCACCTCAACGCCATCATGACTCGCCAACTGCTCATTGAACGTGCGGACTGAGGTGGCACAGGTTGGAGTATCGATGCTCGGGAAGATGTTCAATACAACCGTTTTGCCTGCAAGATCAGATAGAGAGAACTCAGACAGGTCGGCTGCCGTGAGTGTAAAATCTGGACAGTCGCTCCCAGCAGCAGGAACATCTCCATAGGTATGTAAAATATCTCCGCGTCGCGTAATTTGAACCATGTTATTACCTCATTATATAGAGTGATTTAGTTATAGGTATACTCATTACGCTAGCGGCAGACACTTGGATTTAATTACTCAGAAGCAGTGATCGCCTCGATTGAAAATTGCCCCAAAAAAAACCGGCTACTGCCGGTTTTTTTTAATGTTCCAACGATTAGATTCGTTCGAAGATGACAGCGATACCCTGACCACCACCGATACACATGGTTACTAGCGCGTATTTGCCACCAGTACGTTGCAGCTCGTGAATCGCCTTAGTCGCGATGAAAGCACCGGAACAGCCAACAGGGTGGCCTAATGCAATAGCGCCACCGTTCGGATTGGTTTTGTCTGCAGGAAGACCTAGACCTTTAGAGACTGCAATCGCTTGAGCGGCAAAGGCTTCGTTAGATTCGATCACATCCATATCATCAATGGTTAGGCCGGCACTCTCTAGTGCGGCTTTTGATGATGGGATAGGGCCTTCACCCATGATGTGGTTAGGTACACCGGCAACCGCGTAAGAGACGATCTTAGCGATAGGTGTCTCACCGTTTGCTTTAGCGGTTTCAGCATCTGCAAGCACAAGGAAGGCTGCACCGTCATTGATGCCTGAAGCATTACCTGCTGTAACAGTACCGTCTTTCTTAAATGCAGGACGCATGCCGCTCAGTTTTTCTGCGGTCGTACCTGGTTTAGGGTGTTCGTCCGTATCAAACACAGTTTCGCCTTTGCGAGACTTCAGTGTGATTGGAACGATCTGATCTTTGAATCGACCTTCATTAATCGCTACTTCAGCACGACGTTGTGACTCTGCCGCGAACGCATCTTGCTCTTCACGAGAGATGTTCCATTTTTCCGCCAAGTTTTCAGCCGTGATCCCCATGTGACCAGCGCCAAATGGATCGGTCAGAACGGACACCATCGCGTCAATCATGCCAGTATCACCCATGCGAGCACCGGTACGCATAGCAGGTGCCATGTAAGTACCGCGTGACATCACCTCGACACCACCGCCAACAGCATAGTCGCATTGACCTAGCTCGATCTGTTGAGCACTGGATACCACCGCTTGAAGGCCTGAAGCACATAGGCGGTTAACAGCCATCGCAACTGAGTTCATAGGTAGACCTGCCTGGATAGAGGCAACACGTGCAACGTAGGGGTAGCGTGATTCTGTTGGAATACAGTTACCAACCGTCACGTAGTGGATCTTCTCGGGATCCGCTTTAGAACGTGCAACCGCCTCTTTCATAACAGTGCCCGCTAGCTCTGCTGGCTCCATAGAACTTAGGCTGCCACCAAAAGCACCGATTGGTGAACGCATTGCGCTTAGAACAACTACTTCACGTGTCATCTGCATATCTCCTTATGCACAATTAATTTTGGTATTCCGACAATATATAGGGTTATCGCTACAAATACATGACCAAGTCGACTAATTGATAGTTATAATCAAGAAAAAATTTGAGGTGTTTATGTTTGTTCTTTTCGATATGGATGGCGTGTTGGTCGATTCCGAACCGCAGTGGAAGCTTGTGGAACAGGAGGTGTTGGCTAAGTTTGGTATCCATATGGAGATCGAAGAGCTCAAAAAACACGCCGGCGCAACGACCTTTGATTTCATGACCAAGATGAACCGTCTCTACCCAGAGAAAGGCCTAGTGGTTGAAGAGATGGTTGACCAAGTCATTTCGGAGATGGAAAAACGGTTGGTGACACTGCCGTTGATGAAAGGGGTAATGGCATTCATCGACCAGCTTCAAGCCGATGCCGTTCCAATGGCGATTGCCTCCAGTTCGGCGATTAGATTGATTGAAGCGGTGATTAAGACTCATAACTTACCGATTACTGTCTATGCCTCAGGCTCAGAGATTGGACTATCTAAACCTCACCCCGAGGTGTTCCTACAAGCCGCGAAACGGATCGGTGCTGATCCTTGGCAAGTGCTCATCATCGAAGACTCTGTCAATGGAACGATTGCCGGTAAAGCAGCTTCGATGTCGGTGGCTGTTGTGCCGGAGAGTTTCCCACCAAGATCTGAATTGTCGATTGCGAATCATGCCTTTGAATCGATGACCGATCTGCATGATTATTATCGTCAAGGTGGGTTTAGCTACCTAGGCTAATTTTAGGGAGCCTACGAATAGGTCCATGACATCTCAGGCTCCCTAGGGTTTCTGTGAAGAGGCTTCCTCTGCCTGTGCTTGAATAGCCTCTTCATGGATATCGAAACTGTGCTCAGACTTCTGTTCCGCCAAGCCCTCTAATGGCTCCAGAGTTTCATCGGTCAGTGAGTCGCTCTCAACTATAGAGTAAACGGGCTGATCCGTTTCATTAACCCCTTGTACCGCCTCAACCACTTCGTCTGGGAATAGCTCTTCAATCGCAGTGTCGGGTAGATCCTCGGTACGAGGGTCAAACTCTGCAATGACCTGTGTTTCTGGCATCGCAGGGATAAACTGCTCCTGCTCTTCGATCGGTACGGGTGGTTTTTGTACCTGTCTGAATAGTGTAAACACGACCAGCATCAGCAGAATAACCACGAATCCCAAGAACAACGAACCGGGTGCAAAAGAGCCCAGTAGCATTGAGCCTAACAGTGGCCCTGCAATACTGCCAAGGCCATAGCTCAGCATCAGTGTCGAGGAGGCGGCAACACGCTCCTCACTGCGAATCAAGTCGTTGGTAATCGCTACCGCTATTGAGTAGATCGCCGCAATCATCGCCATGAACAGTGAGGTCGAAAGAATCAGCAGCACAAACTGATCAGAACCAAACAGTGATGCTCCCAGAGCTGCTAGAGCTGCGACGAGGGCGGTTGCCGTTAACACTTTGCTTCGTGTGACGCGGTCACAAAGCCAACCAATGGGCCAAGCGAACAGCATCGCGCTCATAACCGATATCGACATCAAGGTAGCAATTTGATCCGTTGCAATGTCGCTCAATGTGGCATAGAGCGGAACCAGTGCGTAGAACGAACCGATCAACAGCCCGCCACAAAATGCTGAAAAAAGCCCCAGCGCCGATTTACGCCAGAGTCGCTGCAGTGACATGAACTCTGCAGTCTCTAGGGGCGGTGATTGAAGGCGTGACGCAGAGAGAGGGATGACGGCTGCGATCAGTAGAAGCCCCGCAATGATGAAGGCTGTGGATATTTGCAGGCCAGAGGAGTGGCCGAGAATGACCTGCCCTGATGCTGCCGCTGAATAGGCTGCAATGGTGTACAGAGAGAATAGGGTAGCGCGGTTGTTGTCGCTAGCCACGGCGCTAAACCAACTCTCTATCGCAATGAATAGACCAGCAACGCTGAACCCGCCGATAATCCTGAGTAGACTCCAAACCCAAAAATCCTCAGCGAAGGGGTAGAGCAGAGCGGCCATCGCGGCAAGACTGGCCAGTGTCGAGAATGCCCGAATGTGTCCCACTCTGATCAGCAGCCGTTGAGCAAAGATTGAGCCAATCACAAACCCGATAGAGTAGAAGGTCATGATCCAACCAATCTCGGTTGGCGGTGTATTCGCCATACCCAAACGAACGCCAATCAGCGACATCAAATAGGCATTGCCAGACGCTACAAGCATCAGGCTCATAAATAGAGCCAGAAGAGAGATGAATATTAAGCGCATATTGGGAGTTACTTGCCAGAGGTGGAGCTTTGAAAATCGTTTAGCCGCTTCATTTCGACATCAAACAGCACTTTTAAGGCCTCTCGCACATGTCGAACGTGGTCCATGGCAGCCGATCGAGCCCAGGCCGATTGTCCTGTGGTCACTGCCTGGTAGATTTCGCTGTGGTGTTTATCGACCACCTGCTTAAAGCCCCCTTTCTGGTTGAAGTTTCTAACAGCCTCTTGAATGCTAATCAGCGTCAGATCCTTCAAACTTGACAAGGTGTGTATCAATACCGAGTTGTGGGATGCCTCGATCACGCGTCTATGAAACTCATGGTCCAAGTTGGCATCCCAATCGGGGGCTACCGACTCCATCTTCTTGAACGCCTCACGAATGCGATACTGATCGCGAGCGGTCGCTCGTTGTGCGGCTAGAAAGCAAGCTTGCCCCTCCAGCTGTTCACGGACCTCAAGAATTTCCAGTACAGCCTTGGGATCCTGACCAAACAGATTGATCAGAGCGGACTTGTTTTCTGAACTGGTGACCGCGCAGGAGACAAATGATCCTCTACCGTGGTGCGTTTCAATGATCCCTTTACCCGAGAGTGTATGCAGTGCCTCTCGAACAATGGTACGCGACACACCTAGACGTGCAGAGAGGGATCGTTCAGACGGGATCTTGCTCTCCGGTCCTAACTCACCATCAGCAATCAATTTTTGCAGATATTGAGTGACTTCATTAACAGCGCTGCTTGCAGATTGGCTCATCTATTTCGCATCTCGGTATGGATTGGTCAGACCAGTTTTCCACGCCATCAATTGAAACGCAAGCCCCATCTGGGTTTGAATGCATAAACGTTTCATCGAGTGAGTGACCATCAAATCAGTGGTTTGATTTCAAGTGGTCATACCAGTAGACAGCTGCGTAAGTTTTTGTGACAGCATCGCTCTATTGGTCTGTCTACTACTCCAATTTAAGAGGTTGAACTTATGCTCGAACTGAAACGCTTAGATATTGAAGATGCTCGTCTGTTAATCGAAGGGGCTCGAAACCGAGCTAATGAGATTGGTGTACCTATGTGTATCGCGATAACAGATGAGTCAGGGAATTTGATCGCTTTTGAACGTATGGATGGCGGTAAAACCACCAGTGTAACCATCGCTCAAGACAAAGCCTACACCGCAGCGGCTGCTCGCAAAGCGACGCACGAGTACAACGCTGCATGTACACCCGGCTCGTTGGTGTTTGGTATTCACACCTCGATGGGTGGACGTCTGTGTGTTGTGGGCGGCGGTTATCCCGTGGAGTCAAATGGACAAGTAGTTGGTGGCATCGGATTGAGTTCTGGTACACCAATGCAGGATATGGAGTGTGCTCAAGCTGGTATAGAGTACTGGCAACAGCAGACTCAACAATAAAAAGTACCCAGAGTGGGGTCGGAGATCAGTATGCAGAGTGCAGTGGCTAGCCCGGATCGTGTTGCTAAGCGTCAACGCATTGCTCAGCGATTTAATGAGTTCATTGATTCGCACTACGTCATCAGTGACAGCGAAACGTTAAAGCCTTATGAGTGTGACGGCCTTTCAGCCTATTGCGAAGAGGCGTTGATCGTTGTTTTGCCATCAACGGTAGAGCAGGCACAGAAGGTTCTTAAAATTTGTCACGAAGAGAACATCCCTGTGGTAGCTCGTGGTGCAGGTACCGGTTTGTGTGCCGGTGCTATGCCTCATGGTGATGGCGTGGTCTTATCGATGGCGAAGTTCAATAAGATCCTCGAGATCGATACTGACGCTAGAGCGGCTCGCGTTCAACCGGGTGTTCGCAACCTAGCGATTAGTGAAGCGGCAGGTGATTACAATCTCTATTACGGTCCAGACCCTTCGTCGCAAATAGCCTGCACCATTGGCGGTAACGTGGCTGAAAACTCAGGGGGTGTCCACTGCCTTAAATACGGTTTGACCGTGCATAACCTGTTAAGTGTTCAGTTCCTGACGATGGAAGGTGAGCTGCTAACCATCGGCTCAGAAGGTCTTGATAGCTGTGGTATGGATCTGATGGCGCTGTTCACAGGATCCGAAGGGCTATTGGGTGTGGTCACCGAAGTGCGAGTGAAGCTGCTGCCAAAACCTGAGCGTGCTCAGGTAGTGGTTGCAGGATTCGACTCGGTACCCAAAGCGGGTGATGCCGTCGGTGAGATCATTGCTAAGGGTATCATTCCTGGCGGTCTTGAGATGATGGATGGCTTTGCCATTAAAGCGGCTGAAGATTTTGCCAAAGCGGGCTACCCCGTCGATGCTCAGGCTCTATTGCTATGTGAGGTCGATGGCACCGATGAAGAGGTGGCGGAGCATATTGAAGCGGTTGAAACGCTGTTTCGTGAACTGGGAGCCACCTCGGTTCGCACATCTCAAAGTGAAGAGGAGCGTGCACGTCTATGGGCTGGGCGTAAATCAGCCTTCCCAGCCGTTGGACGTATTTCACCAGACTACTACTGCATGGACGGGACGATTCCGCGTGGTCAGCTAACGCATGTGCTGCTCGAGATGCAGAAAATGTCAGAGCACTTCGGTCTGCGTGTGGCCAACGTTTTCCATGCCGGCGATGGCAACTTGCACCCACTGATTCTCTTTGATGCGAACGTACCGGGTGAGCTGGAGCGCACCGAAGAGTTCGGTGGCAAAATTCTTGAACTCTGTGTTGAGGTGGGCGGCTGTATCACGGGCGAGCACGGCGTAGGCTATGAAAAACTCCGTCAAATGCCGGCTCAGTTCAGTGATTCAGAGATCGAGCAGTTCCACAAAGTGAAGCGTGCCTTTGATGCCAAAGAGCTTCTTAATCCCGGTAAAGGTATACCGACCTTGAGAAGTTGTCAGGAGTACCGTTCGTTGGATCTTGATCTAACGCCCAATGCTCAGGTTAGCGCCAATAGCAATACTGATGCAGGAGAGTTCCGTGTCTGATTTAACCAATGAATTGATTAGCCAAGTCCGTGATGCGGTTGAGGCTAAAGAGACGCTGGCTATTTCAGCGGGTGGCAGTAAAGCCTTTATGGGACGTCAGATCGAGACGGATCGTACCATCGATGTCAGTGGTCACACAGGCATTGTTAGCTACCAACCGGTTGAGCTCGTTATGACCGCACGTGCCGGTACCAGACTTGCAGAGATTGAGTCTGCACTATCTGAACACAATCAGATGCTGGCCTGTGAGCCGCCACGTTTCGGTGGCAAAGCAACCTTAGGTGGTACATTGGCCGCTAACGTCTCAGGTCCGGGGCGCCCTTGGTACGGATCCATTCGTGATCATGTATTAGGCGTCAGGTTGATCAATGGCGAAGCGGAACAGCTGCGGTTTGGTGGTCAGGTGATGAAGAATGTCGCCGGTTACGATCTTTCGCGTCTGCAAGCGGGTGCGATGGGTGGATTAGGCCTAATGACCGAGATCTCTCTAAAAGTACTGCCTAAACCAGCGACTACCCGCACTTTGAAGTTCGCAATGGATCAAGCCGAAGCGATACAGCGCATGAACTCCATGTCAGGTCAGCCAAAGCCGATTACAGCGGCTTATTGGCACAACGGAGAATTGTTTGTTCGTCTGGCAGGTGCAGCCTCAGCAGTTGATGCGACTGCAAAAATTTGGGGTGGTGATGAACTGGCTCCAGAGGTTGCCTTGGCTCTTTGGGCGGATCTGCAAGATCAGAAACCAGCCCTATTCAATGCGGAAAAAGTCTGGCGCTTCTCCGTTAAGGGCAGTGCGGATGTCCTACCCATCGAAGGGGATTCATTAATCAACTGGGGTGGCGCTGAGCGCTGGTATGCCGGTGATCACAGTTTCGATCGTATGGTGGAGCTAGCAGAGAGTGCTGGTGGACAGGTTTCACTCTACCGCGGAGGTGATCGTACTGACGAGGTACTTCATCCGGTTAATCCATCAATTCAGGCTCTGCAACAACGCATTAAAGCGTCTGTCGATCCGCAGGGGGTATTCAATCCCGGCCGTGCGTTTGGTTGGTTGTAGGAGTCAGTGCAATGAAAACGAATATAGTTCAAACCTTCCTAGCGACGCCCGAAGGACAAGAGGCGGAAGAGATTCTGCGTAGCTGCGTTCACTGTGGTTTCTGTACAGCAACGTGCCCAACCTACCAAGAGTTGAATGATGAACGAGACGGCCCGCGTGGTCGAATCTATCTGATCAAACAGCTGTTGGAGACCGATGAGGTGACCGAAAAAACTCGGACACACCTAGATCGCTGTCTGACCTGTCGTTCATGTGAGACGACCTGTCCATCGGGCGTTCAATATGGACGTCTAGTTGATATAGGTCGTGGCATTGTTGAGAAGAAATTGGATCGCCCTGTTACGGAAAAAGTGGTTCGCTGGGGATTGAAACAGGTTCTGCCTCACGCTAACCGCTTTGGTCCGCTACTAAAAGTAGGTCAGGTGTTTAAACCGATTCTACCTGGCGCTCTGGGTAAGAAGGTCCCGCCTAAACGTAAAGCCTCTCCTTGGCCAGCCAAACGTCATGCTCGAGTTATGATGGCTCTTGCCGGTTGTGCTCAACCCAGTGCTGCACCCAATACCAATGCGGCAACGGCTCGGGTACTGGATAAGCTAGGAATCACTCTGGTTGAAGCACCACAAGCTGGATGCTGTGGAGCGGTGAATTACCACCTGTCGGCACACGAAGCGGGTCTTAATGAGATGCGCAAGAACATTGACGCCTGGTGGCCAGCGATTGAAGGGGGTTGTGAAGCCATTGTGATGACCGCGTCTGGTTGCGGTGCCATGGTTCAGGAGTACGGGCATCTATTAAGAGATGACCCAGACTACGCGGAGAAGGCCAAGCGTGTGAGTGAGCTGACAAAAGATATCAGTGAGGTGCTGCTGGCTGAAGATCTGTCACCACTTGCTCCCAATACTGATGGTGAAAAGATCGCGTTCCACTGTCCTTGTACCTTGCAGCACGCTATGAAACAGAGCGGCTCCGTAGAAAAAGTACTCGAGAAAGTGGGCTTTGATCTGGCCAAGACCAAGGATAAGCATCTCTGTTGTGGTTCCGCGGGCACCTACTCGATTCTTCAGCCGAAGATCAGTCAAAAGCTGCTAGCCAATAAGGTTGAGGCACTGACAGGGGATAAACCGACACAGATCGCTACCGCGAACATTGGGTGTCAGTTACACATTGAGACAGCTTCGCCGGTACCGGTTAATCACTGGATTGAACTGTTGGATCGATAAGATCGCAGTCACTATTAAAGGGGCCTTGTTAGGCCCCTATTTATTTGTCACTGCTTCTATTTTTCAGTTTCGGATTCGGGTGTGACGAGATGATCTCGGTTCCAAAGAGTGGGGTAGAGCGGAATCCAAAGTGCTACCAGCGCGAGGGTGCCAAAGCCACCAAATAGAATGGAGGGGACCGCACCAATCCAGGCGGCAAGTGCACCTGATTCAAATTCACCCAGTTGATTGGAGGTTGCAATAAAGAGTGAGTTAACCGCGCTGACCCGTCCGCGCATCTCATCGGGTGTTTCAACCTGAACCAGTGTTGAGCGAATCACAACACTGATCATATCGGCGGCGCCAAGAACAAACAGAGCGGTCAGCGATACCCACATCACTTCAGAGAAACCGAAGACCAGAGTGCCCAAGCCAAAGACCCAGACGGCCGCATAGAGCCAACGCCCGGAGTGTCGTTGAATCGGGTATTTTGCAAGCAAGAACGACATCGCAACGGCCCCCGCCGCTGGTGCGCTTCTTAACAGGCCTAAACCGACTGAATCGGTCTGTAATATATCGTGCGCAATCATCGGTAGAAGAGCAGTAACGCTGCCGATTAGAACCGCCAGCGTATCGAGCATTAACGATCCCCATACCGGTTTGTTGCGCCAGACGTGGACAAAGCCCTCAAACAACTCTTTGCGACGCTGCTCGCTTCGGTCCCGTTTGATGGCTGTATCTTTCATGCCAAACAGCGTCACAATCGATATTAAGACGAACAGCATGCTAGTGGCATAGAGTGTGCCGGCTCCAAAAATATAGATGACGCCACCTAAAGCCGGACCAATAATTGTAATGGTCTCACGAGCTGAAGCGGTCAGTGTCATCGCTTGGGTCAGAAGCTGGCGCGGCACCAGATTCGGCACCATCGCTTGCCCCGCAGGCATGCTGAAGGTTCTAGAGACGCCCAGCATGAAACAGGCTATGTAGATGATCCCTTCTGTAATGGTCTCAGTGAAACTGGTTAAGGAGAGCGCACCAATGGTGATTAACAGCAGCACCCGACTCCAAATCATCACCTTATGACGATCGTATCGATCGGCCATGTCGCCTGCGTGCAGCGTAAACAGAATCTGAGGTACATAACGCGCCAGACCAACCCAGCCAAGCGCCATAGCGCTTTCGGTCATCAGGTAGACCTGCCAGCCCAAGCCGATCAGCATCATCTGAATCGCCATGCCGGAGGTGAGTTGGCTGGTGAGGAACCGAACAAATAATCCCTGTTTTAATAGCCTGGTGTCACTCACTGGTCTGAATCCTTAGAGGGGTTTCTGGCCTCTTCATGACTCTCTAATCTATGGCCTGCATCAATAAATTTTGGCAGACGCAAATTGCCAAATATGGCGGCCAGTCGGGTTAGAAAAATGACTAACATTGCCAAGTAGGAGAGGAGTATCGGGTCGACGTAACCTTCGCCTAATACAAATACCATCGCACCGAGTATGGTGCAGGTGGCATAGAGTTCGCCGTCGCCACCGCCAAGAATCATCGGGTCTTCATTGGTTAGCACATCACGGATAAGGCCGCCTGCAACGGCTGTGATACAGGCCATCATGACGACCAGTAGGGGCGATAGATCAGCCATCTGGGCCTTTTGCGCACCGATGATTGCAAAAAGTGAGATACCGGCGGCATCGAATATCAGCAACAGTCGGCGCGGGTAGCGAAGATAACGCGCTAAGATAAAGGTCACGAGACCCGCAATCAGTGCCGTTGATATATACCAGGTCTCTTCAAGCCAAAAGATGGGGCCGTTGTTGATGGTTAGGTCACGAATAGTCCCTCCACCTACCGCAGTGACGACGGCTAATACCATGACGCCAAAGATGTCGATGCGCTTACCGGTGGCGGCTAAGGCACCGGTGATAGCAAATACAACCGTCCCTAGAAACTCGGCAGCGAGTAGTGGCTGACTAAACAACAAAAGCCTCCCTTTGCTCTCTATGGATGCAAGCTTATCTGTGCGACAATCGGACTCATATTTATATGGGTCAGTGTTGGTATGAATTGTGCATTCTTTCACTCAAATCATCCATGAGTAAAGGATCTATTTGATTATGAAAATTTCTGAAGCGGGCGTTAAGTTTGGTACCAGTGGCGTTCGAGGCTTGGTCAGTGAGCTAACCAATGAGGTCGCGTACGCCTTTGCTGCTGCGTTTTGGCAAGCGGCAGGTCAAGGGAGTCGTGTTGTTATAGGTCATGACCTGCGTCCCTCCAGCCCGCAAATTACCCGAGCCTGTATGGCGGCCATGAGGGACTTAGGTGTCGAGGTGATTTATGTCGGTGCATTGGCAACACCAGCCGTCGCCTACTACGCGTCTAAGATGCATGCGCCTGCGATTGTGGTGACTGGCAGCCATATCCCGTTCGATCGGAACGGCATTAAGTTTTACAGCGTCGAGGGTGAGATCAATAAGGCACATGAAGAGTCGATCTCATCGGCCGAGGTCGTGCTGCCTCAAATTATTGAGTGTCCAGAACTGCCTGCGATTGATGCTGGTGCTAAGTCGGCTTACCTATCACGCTATGTTGACTGTTTCGGTCAAGATCTTTGTTCTGGCTTGAGGGTCGCTATCTATCAGCACTCAAGTGTTGCTCGTGATCTGTTAAGTGAACTGTTCGAGGCGATGGGGGCAGAGGTGATTGCCCTTGGTCGGACAGAACAGTTTGTGCCGATCGATACTGAAGCGGTGCGTGCAGAGGATATTGAACAGGCTAAGCGTTGGGCGTCTGAGGTTGGATTTGATCTTTTGGTCTCTACCGATGGTGATGCGGACCGTCCTCTCATCGCCGATGAGACAGGGACCTTTTTCCGCGGTGATATTCTGGGTGTCCTCACAGCAAAGGCGGTCGGTGCAGAAGCGGTTGTGACTCCCGTCAGCAGTAATACGGCACTGGAATTAAGCGGTTGGTTTGATCAAACGCTGCGTACACGAATAGGCTCACCCTATGTGATTGCAGGAATGGAGTCGGTTGCAGAGGGTGTTGTTGCCGGTTTTGAAGCGAACGGTGGATTTTTGTTAGGTAGCGATGTTGGACTGAATGGGTCAACGCTTTCAACGTTGGCGACGCGTGATGCTGTTCTGCCAATGCTGGCGGTCATCTACCTCGCCAAACAGAATCAGCTTAAGGCCAGTCAACTGTCGGCCGAGCTGCCAGAGCGATACACCGCATCGGATCGCATTCCAGGGATAGCGACCGAGTGGAGCCAATCGATGTTACAGCGTCTGAATGAGGGACAGCTGCAGTTTGAATCGCTAATGCCTTGGTCTTTGGGTGGTATTCGATCAGTCGATCAGACCGATGGTTATCGTGTCGACTTTGATACTGATACGATTGTCCATCTTCGTCCCTCTGGTAATGCTCCAGAGCTGCGCTGTTATGTCGAGATGAACAGTGAACAGGATGCGACAGAACTCTGTCGTCGGGTACTTAACAAGGTCGAGCAACTGTTTAAGAGTGAAGTATAGATGTTAAATTTTGCTGCTAACCTATCGTTTCTATTTTCAGACCTTCCCTTTTTAGAGCGTTTCGTTGCGGCAAAAAAAGCCGGTTTTGATTCGGTCGAGTATCTTTTCCCGTACGACTATCCTGCGGAACAGATTAAAGACCTTTTAAATGAGTCTGGTTTGGAGCAAGCGCTGTTCAATGCCTCTGCCGGTGATTGGGGTGCGGGTGAACGTGGGCTAGCGGCGCTGGTCGGTCGCGAATCTGAGTTTAAAGCCTCGATTGAACAGGCGGCCTCTTATGCCGAGGTGTTGGACAATCGACGTCTGCACATCATGTCCGGGCTAGCCGATTTTTCCGATCCAAAGGCATTTGAAACCTATCTGAATAATTTAACCTGGGCGGCCGATCAACTGAACTTATCAGGTATCAATGTGTTAATTGAGCCGATTAACAGTCGTGATATGCCAGGCTACTTTTTAACGACACCTGAGCAAGCAGCAGAGGTTATTGAGTTGGCCAATCGCACAAATTTAAAAATGCAGTTTGACCTCTACCATGCTCAGATTATGTGCGGGGATCTTATTACCCGTTTAGAGCGATACTGGCCTCTGATTGATCATATGCAGATCGCATCCGTGCCCGATCGCAATGAACCATCCAGCGGCGAAATCAACTACTCCTACCTCTTTAACTGGCTCGATCAAAAAGGGTATCAAGGATTCATTGGTTGCGAATATCGACCTAAAACAACGACTTTAGAGGGTTTGGGTTGGTTGTCTGACTACAAAAGGTCATCTAATGGATAAAACCAAGGCGCTTCTTGTTGCCGGCATTAGTGCTGAGCTAAAAGGTATGTTGGCGGAGGTGGTTGAACTGGTTCCGCTAAATAAGCAGGGTGATGCGAATCAGTTTTTAGCGGATCAGGGTGCCGATTTTGAATTGGTGGTCACCAGTGCCGGCAAAGGCTGTGCAAACGCATTGATGGAGCAGCTGCCCAATCTTAAAGTGATCTTTAACTGGGGCGTTGGCTACGACAAAGTGGATGTCGAGTTTGCGACTTCGCGAAGCGTTCAAGTGACCAACACACCCGACGTGCTTAACGAGTGTGTGGCGGATATGGCGATTGGAATGCTGATCTCACAAGCGCGCTGTATGGGTGAGGCTGAACGATTTGTTCGTCGCGGTGAATGGCTTAGCAACCCAACACCACCGATGGGGCAAAAAGTCAGCGGTAAGCGCCTGGGTATTGTCGGATTAGGACGCATTGGATTGGAGACTGCTAAGAGAGCCGAGGCGTTTTCAATGCAGATTCGCTATCACAATCGTCATCCACGGGAGGATGTCGACTACGCTTATGAAGCGTCGATTGTTGAGCTGGCAAAATGGTCCGACTACTTGCTTCTGCTCTGTCCAAGTACGCCAGAGACCTATCAGATGATCGATCGAGAGGTGTTACAGGCCTTGGGACCACAAAGTTCGCTGATCAATATCGCCCGCGGTGCGGTGGTGGATCAAAAGGCACTGGTTGATCTTCTGCTGTCCGGTGAGTTGGGTGGTGCGGCGTTGGATGTCTTTGAGAGAGAGCCAGAGGTGCCAGAGGCGCTAATGGATCTGCCTAATGTGTTGCTATTGCCACACGTTGGTAGTGCCACGTTTGAAACCCGAACGGCAATGGCCCAGTTGGTTGTCGATAATGTAAAAGCCTATATCGAATCAGGAAGCCTGGTTACTCCCGTCAATTAGTCCAGTAGGTAAATGCTGGTAAAGAACCAGAGGGTGATGGCTGTGCTGGCAAAAATGATGGCCAGTCTAACCCAGCTGTTTGGAATCCTCTTGGAGATGATGCCTGCTGCATAGCCCCCAATTAGTGTGCCAACCAGTAGTATCAATGTTTCGTTCCAGCTAATCAGATCATTGATTAAGAACAGCACAATGGCACAACCTGAAATGGTCGATGAGTAGAGCAGTTTAAGTGCATTCATCTCATTAACAGAGCGATAGCCTGCTAAGCTGCAGTAACTCAGCAGTAATATCCCCAGTCCTGCATTAAAGAATCCACCGTAGATTGATACGCCAATAAAAAGCAGGGTAAATAACCCGTTTTGTGCTTTATCGATATGGCGATGTTTTTGGCTCCACTTTTGTAATGTCTTATTAAACTGTCCGCCAAAAATAAACAGCAGAGTCGCGAAGAGTAGTAGCCAAGGCACGGCTTTTTCAAATTCGCTGTTAGAGGTTTGTGTTAACAGGTAGGCACCTATTATTCCGCCGATCGCAGAGATAAAAGAGAAGATCAGAAGTTTTTTAGGTGAATCTTTTATCTCTTGTCGAAGCGCATAGGTGCCCGAAAGATAGCCAGCTGTTGCAGCAAAGGTGTTGCTGGCATTGGCGATGACAGGGGGAACCCCAACAGCAATCAGAGCGGGGAATGTGATAAAACTTCCACCGCCAGCAAGAGAGTTTACGATGCCACCTAAAATACCTGCAGCGGCAAGAAATAGAATCTCTTCCAAACTTATTGACTCTTTAGCTGATTGATTAAATGCCAAATTGATAAGGCTAAAGATACCGCTGCAGTGACAATAAGCACCTCTGCCATAGTGATCCCTTTAATGATCTCTGGCGTGTAGCCACATAGCTCCCAAGGTTCAAATATTGCCGGAAGCCAAAGGTGAAGGGGAAACCAGTTTGGGAAAGGGTCGCTCAATGTGCAGCTGCTCTCAAACCAGTAGCGCTCGATCCCTAAAACTTGGTAGCTCTGGTAAAGCAGAAAAGCCATCAGTGGAACAAGTAAAAAAGCGAGCAGCGTCTGTATAGAACGCGCTGAGAAGATCTTCCCGGATACTGCCAAGAGAAGGGCGCCAAAGAGTGTGGCACGAATCTGTACGCAGAGAGCACAGGGACCGTAGTCGAGTAGGTATTGAAAAACTAAAGCCCCAGCCTCGAGGCCTAACGCGAGTAGAAGGGTGTAGCTCCAGATGAGCGGTTTTGGCGATTCTCTAAACTTAAACATGGCTTCTTTGAATGGTTATTTTCTAGGTGATTCTAATCATCTTTTTATTCGCTGTCGCTATTAAAAATTAGAACTTTGTAAATTTATTTAAATGGATTTATTCGTGGTTTAATTTAATTGTTTGGTTTAGGTTTTTTAAATATTTTTATTTATTTAAATTTTTATATTGAGAAAACTATTTATTTTTATATATTATGTTGGCGTTAAATTAAAACTGTGCATCCCCTTTGCCAACTATTAATAGTATTAGGAATTTTTGATGAGCGATTTTATTAAAACTCTTTTGCGCAAAAACTCTCTTCGTAAACAGTGCCAATCGGTTGGTGCAGATGAGATCGAAAAAGTGATTGCCGATCTAACGGATATTCTTGAAGAGCGTCGCGCTGAGGAAGCTGCTTTACTAGAGCAGAACCGTGCAAAGCTGGAGGCGATTGAAGCGATTCGCCAGAAGATGCGTGAAGCGGGTATTGCGCTCGATGAGCTAACTGGTATCACTGAATCGGCGCCTAAATCTCGTAAAGAGGTGAAAGCTAAGTACCAGATTACCGATGCAAGTGGTCAAACCCATGCCTGGACAGGTCGCGGTCGCACTCCAACTGTATTCGCAGAGTACATGGCTTCTCGTGGTATCACAAAAGATCAACTGCCAACCATAGATTGATATATAATCGCCCTATGAGTGAAGGCCCTTCCTCGGAAGGGTCTTTTTGTTTCTATGTTTTGAGGTTGCGTCCGCATGTCTGATGAAAAACTGCAAAAAGTGTTGGCGCGCTCCGGTGTAGGCTCACGTCGTGAGATGGAGCGTTGGATCGAAGAGGGTCGAGTCGAAGTAAACGGCAAATTGGCGACTCTTGGTGATCGTGTTTCTGCTGAAGACCAGATTAAGGTCGATGGCAAATCTATTGAACTGAACAGTGCGGGTAGCCAAACGGCTCGAGTTCTTATCTACAATAAACCCATTGGTGAAGTCTGCACTCGCCATGATCCTGAAGGCAGGCCAACTGTCTTTGATAATCTGCCGAAGCTTAAATCTGAGCGTTGGGTTGCGATCGGTCGTCTCGATATCAATACATCGGGTCTTTTGGTTTTTACTACCGATGGTGAAATTGCTAACAAGATGATGCACCCATCGAGCAACATTGACCGCGAATACGCGGTTCGAGTTCTAGGTGATGTCAGTGATGCTGTACTCAAGCGTTTAACCGACGGTGTTCTGCTTGAAGATGGCATGGCTAAGTTTACCGACGTTCGTTACTTCAATGGTGAAGGTGCCAATAAATGGTTCCACTGTTGTGTGATGGAGGGTCGTAACCGTGAAGTTCGTCGTCTTTGGGAGTCTCAAGAGCTGCAAGTTAACCGCCTAAAGCGTGTCCGTTTCGGGCCGGTATTCCTGCCCAGTGACGTTAAGGTAGGCACTTGGCGAGAGCTTGGTCAGAAAGAGGTCGACATTCTAACGGATGAGCTGCTGCTAGAGCGTCGCAAAGTGCCTTCGATCAATCCCGAAGATCTTGATCGTAAAGAGCGCGAATACAAACGCCAGAAAATACGTCAAACCACCGATCACAACCGTGATTCAGCCCGACAGGACCGCCGCAAGCGTAAGGTTCGTGTGGTGGGCAAGCGAGGGTGACAATTGAGGGGGCTGTCCTTCGGTCTGATCCCTCTCTCTAGCTGATAGTGACGGGCCTTCAGCCTGTCATCTGCTTTATCGGTGTTTTCCAGATAGGCATTAAAATCTAACTGCGGATGACAGGCTGAAGGCCAGTCATCTCTACTAAGATCGCGGCCTTTTTAAGACCGCTCCAACGTTGGTAATGGCCAGCCTTTAGGCTGGGTATTCGCTCTCTAGCTAAAATCCGCAGCAGACATTGCACCTTGTGCATCTATATTCTGTCCGTTGACTCCTTTGCTATCAGGTCCCATTAGGAATAGATACGCAGGTTGGATATCGTCGGGTGTTGCAATGGTGCTTGGGTCCTCTGCAGGGTATGCGTAGGCACGCATTGCAGTGGCGGTACCGCCTGGATTGATGGCGTTGATGCGGATGCTTGGGTCATTCTCTAGCTCGTCAGCTAAGGTCTCCATCAGTCCCAGTGTGGCGAATTTAGAGACGCAGTAGGCACCCCAGTAGGCACGGCCCTTGGTCGCAACCCCCGAAGTGACAAAAATGACTGAGGCGTCTTCGGATTGTCTAAGCAGTGGCATTAGGGTCTGTGTCAGGATGAACGGTGCGTTGACGTTCACGCGCATTACCTGTTCCCAGATGATCGGGTCGTAGTTCTCAATCGAAGTTCTTAGACCAAGGATGCCTGCGTTGTGCAGGATGCCATCTAGCTTGCCAAAGGTCTCATCCAGCAAGTTAGCCAGCTCAATGTAGTCGGGTTCGCTTGCCTTGTCGAAGTCGATCGGCACGATGGCAGGCTGTTTGCAGCCTAGCGCTTCAATTTCATCGTAGACAGCTTCAAGCTTCTCTTCGGTGCGGCCCGCTAGTATGACAGTCGCGCCCGCTTTGGCGTAGGCGATAGCTGAAGCTTTACCTATTCCATCACCGGCACCAGTGACCAGAATAGTGCGTCCTTCAAGAAGTTGCTCGGGAGCGTCGTAGGTAAACATGCTTAGACCTTTTAAATAAATTGTTCACTAAGAAATGAGAGAAGGTTCTCGGACTGATGAAGTGCATGAGTTGCTTGCCACTCCCTATAATCCTCGCCTTGCGCTAAGTAACCGAAGGTGCAGGCTACCGTTGGTGTGCCTGCCGCTTTTCCAGCGACAATGTCGCGAATATGGTCGCCAAAGTAGAGTGAGTGCTCTGCTGTTGCATCAATCGTTTTAAGCGCTTTGATAATCCCTTCTGGATCGGGTTTTGATTGACTAACGTCCTCTGGGCAGATGCAGACACTGCAGCGATCAGTGAGTTGCAGTTGCTCAAGCACGATATCCGTCAAATCTCTAGGTTTGTTCGTCACAATGCCCCAGGGAATCTGCTGCTCTTCAAGCCAGCTCAACGCTTCGTTAAAGCCGGGAAACAGACCGCCACTCTCGACGGGGTTACTTCTATACAGAGAGAGAAACTCATTGTGAAGTGCTGTCTCATTGGCAATGAACTGCTCTGGGAAAGCGGCCTTAAGCATCGGCTTTCCGCCGTTCGAGGCATTGTCCCTAATTAGCTGAAAATCGGGCTCCGCGAAGCCGTGGTTCTGTGCCTGCTGACAAATGACGCGATAAAAGTCCGGGGCTGTATCCAGCAGTGTGCCGTCTAGATCAAAGAGTGCAGATCTCATAGTGGTTTGGTCGCGGCAACCAGATAGTTCACGCTGACATCATTAGCATTCAGTGCGTAGACTTTGGTCAGTGGGTTGTAGGTCATACCGCATAGGTCATCCACCTCCAGTCCAGCAGCACGCATGTGGTTGGCCAGTTCAGCCGGGCGGATGAACTTGTTGAAGTCGTGTGTGCCGTTGGGAACCAGTTTAAGCAGACGCTCTGCACCCAAAATGGCAAACAGGTAGGCTTTCGGGTTGCGATTTAAAGTCGAGAAAAAAACGCGTCCACCTGGTTTGGTTAGGGCTGCACAGGCTTTTACGACCGAAGCTGGGTCTGGAACGTGTTCTAGCATCTCCATGCAGGTGACGACATCAAAGCGCTCTGGGTTCTGTTCAGCGAACTCTTCCGCTGTTGTGCGGGTGTAATCGACTTTAACGCCAGACTCTAGGCCGTGCAGTTTGGCGATTTTTAGTGGCGCTTCACCCATATCAATGCCGCTAACTGAGGCGCCGCGGTGCGCCATCGCTTCCGATAAAATGCCACCGCCACAGCCGACATCTAATACCTCTTTGCCGGCCAGATCAGCATGACGATCAATGAAGCCAACTCGCAGTGGGTTGATATCGTGAAGGGGTTTGAATTCACTCTCTTTATCCCACCAGCGTGATGCAAGCTCTTCGAATTTAGAGATCTCTTGTGGGTCGATATTCAGGTTTGTTTGATCGGTCATTTAGGCTACCAAAGTGGCAATTCATTAACGGTTAATGGCGCTAGTTTATCACCCCTTTGAATAAGGCCCAAAAGCTGATTTGATTCAATTGTTTGTGTTATGATGTGGACTTTATTTTTGCACCGGGTGGCGGTGCGAACAGAAGACTAAAAGGAACGCCAGATAATGGGTGACCTAACCAAAGAAGTTCTTCCGGTAAATATCGAAGACGAACTGAAGCAGTCCTACCTAGATTACGCAATGAGCGTGATCGTCGGCCGTGCACTACCTGATGCGCGTGACGGCCTAAAACCGGTTCACCGTCGTGTGCTGTTTGCGATGAATGAGCTGGGTAATGATTGGAATAAACCCTACAAAAAATCCGCTCGTGTGGTTGGTGATGTAATCGGTAAATACCACCCTCACGGCGACAGTGCGGTTTACGATACGATCGTTCGTATGGCGCAAGACTTCTCTATGCGCTACATGCTGGTAGACGGTCAGGGTAACTTTGGTTCGGTGGACGGTGACTCTGCTGCGGCAATGCGTTACACCGAAATTCGAATGAAGAAGATCTCTCACGAGCTTCTTTCGGATCTGGATAAAGAGACGGTCGATTACGTCGATAACTACGACGGTACCGAAAAGATTCCAGCGGTCCTTCCGACTCGTGTGCCTAACCTGTTGGTCAATGGTTCAGCGGGTATTGCGGTAGGTATGGCGACGAACATTCCGCCCCACAACTTAGGTGAGGTGGTTCGAGGCTGTTTGGCACTGATCGAGAACCCGGATATTACTATCGATGAACTGCTTGAGTTTATCCCAGGTCCAGACTTCCCGACGGGCGGTATTATCAATGGCCGTGCAGGTATTTTGCAGGCCTACCGAACAGGTCGTGGCCGTATCTATGTTCGTGCAAAACACCACGTTGAGGAGCACCCGAAAAACGGTCGTCCTATGCTGGTTATCACCGAGATTCCTTACCAGCTCAACAAAGCGCGCTTGATCGAAAAGATCGCTGAGCTGGTCAAAGAGAAAAAGATCGAAGGTATCAGCGAACTTCGCGATGAGTCAGACAAAGATGGTATGCGTATCGTTATTGAGTTGCGTCGTGGTGAAGTGCCTGATGTCATCATCAATAACCTATTTGCGCAGACACAGCTGCAGAGCGTGTTTGGTATTAACATGGTGGCGTTGGTTGATGGTCAACCGCGTCTATTGGATCTGAAAACGGCGCTTGAGTGTTTCGTTCGTCACCGTCGCGAAGTTGTCACACGTCGTACGGTTTACCTACTGCGTAAAGCGCGAGAGCGTGGCCACATCTTGGAAGGTTTGGCGATCGCACTGGCAAACATTGATCCTGTCATTGAACTGATTAAGAAATCCCCAACCCCTGCGGAGGCAAAAGAGGCGCTGATTGCGACCGCTTGGGCGCCTGGTCAGGTGTTGGATATGCTAGAGCGTGCAGGTGAAGATGCCTGTCGTCCAGAAGGTTTGGAAGCTCAGTTCGGCCTGCGTGACAACAGCTACTACCTATCGCCAGCTCAAGCGCAAGCGATTCTCGAATTGCGACTACACCGTCTAACCGGTCTAGAGCACGAAAAGCTGATTGAAGAGTACCGCGATCTTATCGAGCGTATTGCAGAGCTTTTAGAGATTCTTGGCTCACACGTTCGTTTGATGGAAGTGATTACTGAAGAGTTGAACGAGCTGGTTGCAGAGTACGCAGATGAGCGTCGCACTGAGATCACTGCGTCTATGCAGGATCTAACCATTGCTGATCTGATCACCGAAGAGGAGATGGTTGTGACTATCTCGCACGGTGGTTATGCGAAGACACAGCCGCTTGAGGCCTACCAAGCACAACGTCGCGGCGGTAAAGGTAAGTCTGCGACAGCAATGAAAGATGAAGATTTTGTCGAGCATCTGCTGGTGACTAACAGTCACGATACGATCCTGTGTTTCACCAACTTCGGTAAGGTCTACTGGCTGCGCGTGTTTGAGATCCCTCAGGCAAGCCGTACCGCTCGTGGTCGACCTATGGTCAATATTCTGCCGTTGGCAGAGGGTGAGCGCATCAGCACGATTCTTCCTGTTAAAGAGTTTGATGATGAGCGTTGCGTATTCATGGCGACAGCCAATGGTACCGTGAAGAAGACCCGTCTATCGGCCTTCTCTCGCCCACGCAGTACAGGTCTGATTGCATTGGATATCGTTGAAGGTGACCGCCTAATCGGTGCATCACTGACAAACGGTAGCGACGATGTGATGCTGGTGACCTCTGCGGGTAAAGCGATTCGCTTCAATGAAACAGATGTTCGTGAGATGGGTCGTACCGCTCGCGGTGTGCGTGGCGTTAAGTTGGATGATGTCGCTAAAGTGATCTCATTGATGGTGCCTAAGGAGGGTGGTCAGGTGCTGACTGCTTCTGAGAAAGGCTATGGTAAGAAGACAGCGATCACAGAGTTCCCAATTCGTGGTCGTGGCGGTATGGGTGTCATTGCTATGCAGTGCACCGATCGTAACGGTGCGTTGGCCGGTGCTGTCCAGGTATTTGATGGCGATGACATCATGCTGATCAGTGATCTTGGCACCATGGTTCGTACCCGTACTTCTGAGATCTCCTCACTCGGTCGAAATACCCAGGGTGTCCGACTCATTCGCGTAGCGGATGATGAGACTCTGATCGGTATCGCTCGAATCGAAGAGCCGGAAGAGGATGAAGATGCGACTGATGCAGCTGGAGAGGGTAACTCAACAGAAACTAATGCATCAGAAGAGAGTCAAGTTGCACAAGAGGAGTCTGATGATTCCGACGGCAGCGAAGAAGAGTAATTGAGGCTCGGAACCCCTATTAAATGAATCGTCTATTTAATTTCAGCGCTGGCCCTGCAGCGCTGCCAACGGAAGTACTAGAAATCGCCCAATCTGAAATGTTGGATTGGCATGGCAAAGGCCTCTCTATTATGGAGATGAGCCACCGTAGCGCTGAGTTTGTTAGCGTTGCTGAAGGGGCTGAACAGGATTTGCGTGATCTGATGAACATCAGTGACGACTACGCTGTCATGTTCCTTCAAGGGGGCGCGACCAGTCAGTTTGGTATGGTGCCGATGAATCTGTCACAAGGTGGCAAGGTCTCGTACATCAACACGGGTGTTTGGTCGAAAAAAGCGATCAAAGAGGCAAAGCGTTTTGCAGATGTCTCTATCGCTGCCTCAACTGAGTCATCAAACTTTTGTGAAGCGCCGCTGCAGTCTGATCTCTCTATTGATTCGACGGCTAACTACCTTCACTACACCACCAATGAAACCATTGGCGGCGTTCAGTTTGATTACATTCCAGACGCGGGTGACGTGCCGCTTGTGGCTGATATGTCTTCGGACATACTCTCTGCGCCTGTTGATGTCTCACGCTTTGGTTTGATCTATGCGGGTGCTCAGAAGAATATCGGACCTGCCGGCTTAACGGTTGTGATCGCGCGTAAAGATCTATTAGGCAATCCCTTAAGTACAGCGCCGACTATGTACGACTATGCGGTTCACGCTGCTGAAGGGTCGATGCACAATACGCCGCCGACACTGGCCTGGTATCTGTCAGGTTTAGTATTTCAGTGGATTAAGCGCCAGGGTGGTTTGTCTGCAATGGCGGAATTGAATCATCGCAAAGCGTCTAAACTCTATGCTGCGATTGATGCAAGTGACTTTTTTGCCAACCCAGTTGCTGTGCGAAACCGTTCGATCATGAACGTTCCGTTCACACTGGCGGATTCTGCTCTGGATAAAGCCTTCCTGGCCGAATCTGAAGAGGCAGGGTTGTTGAATCTTAAGGGGCATCGTTCTGTCGGTGGTATGCGTGCAAGCATCTACAATGCTGTGCCCGAAGCAGCGGTTGATGCACTGATCGATTTTATGGCTGATTTCGAAAAGCGCCGAGGCTAACAATGGATCAGCAGAATCTCTACCAGGGGCTGACTCAAGATGAGGCGCTGACACAGGTGCGTGATGAGATCGATCAGATTGATCAAGAGATTCATGCTCTGTTGAACAAGCGTGCTGAGTGTGCCCAAAGAGTGGCTGATATTAAGCATAACTTTGGTGCGAATTCGCCGGTTTTTTATCGACCTGAGCGAGAAGCGCAGGTGCTTCGTAAAGCGATGCAGCGCAATCAGGGACCACTTCCTGATCAGGAGATTGCACGTCTGTTCAGGGAGGTGATGTCGGTCTGTCTGGCGCATGAGCACCGTATGAATGTTGGGTTTGTTTCAACCTCTGAATTAGATACTGAGCAAGCTGCTCTGAAACAATTTGGTCACTCGGTTGAGCCTATTGCATTCGCTAGTGCATCGGAAACCTTGCTGAGCTTAGCGCAGGGAGCGTTGCACTACGCGGTTCTTTCAGTAAATAGATTGCCTGAGGTCTTGTCGTTATTGGTGACTCATCAGTTAAACGTTGTTGGTGAGTTAACTCTCCATGGTGATGAGGCCTTTTTAGTGTTAGGGCATCAAGAGGTTTCGGCATCGGGCGATGATAAAACAGCATTGATTGTTGAGAGTGCCGAATCAGTGGTTACTGATTCGAAGCGAAATATCACCGATGGATCCCTAACCTACATGGAGCTTGATGGCGCTAGGTCGATTGAACAGCTTCAGTCTTTGTTGGGGCCAGAACTTAACTTTCACTACCTGGGTCTTTTTCCCAAAGCGGTTTTTTAGGAACTAAAATCGTGTCTGTAGATCAAAAAACTTTAGCAGTATCGGGTGTTCAACAGTTAACACCTTACCAACCAGGGAAGCCCATCGAAGAGCTTGAGCGTGAGCTGGGGATTACTGAGTCGATCAAACTGGCCAGTAATGAAAACCCTTTGGGCCCAAGCTCTATCGCACTTAAAGCAGCTATTGATAGTCTACAAGATGCAACGCTCTACCCTGATGCGTCGGGAACAGAGCTAAAACGCACCTTGAAGGCTCATTATGGGCTAGCAGAGGATCGTTTAACCCTGGGTAATGGATCCAATGATCTACTAGAGCTGATCGCTAGGGTGTTTGTTTGTCCTGACGATGAGGTGATCTACTCAGAATACGCTTTCATTGTCTATCCGCTGGTGACTCAGGCCTGCTGTGCCGTGTCCGTAGTTACCCCAGCCAAAGAGTATGGTCACGATCTAGACGCTATGGCTAATGCCATTACTGACAAGACGCGTCTTATCTTCTTAGCCAACCCCAATAACCCAACCGGCACGGTCTTCTCTGAAGACCAGTTTCGCGCGTTCATGGCTCGTGTGTCTGAGCAGGTTATAGTGGTTTTGGATGAGGCTTACACCGAATATTTAATGGCCGAAAGTATGCCGAACGGACTGTTGCTGGCTGATGAGTTCGATAATTTAATCGTAACTCGAACCTTTTCCAAAGCCTGGGGCTTAGCAGGGCTTCGTTGTGGTTTTGCTTATGCTTCAGTCGCCGTTACCGATCTGTTAAACCGTGTTCGTCAGCCATTTAATGTCAGTATTGCGGCATTGGCAGCAGCTCAAGCGGTTCTTTCGGATTCTGAATACCTGAAGAGAAGCCAAGAGGTAAATCAGCAGGGCCTTAAACAGATGTCCGAAGGGCTCGCTGAATTGGGTGTCAGCTATGTTCCTAGTCAGGGCAACTTTGTCTTGATCGATTTGCAGCAGCCTGCCATGCCGATCTACCAATCCATGTTATTGGAGGGTGTCATTACGCGCCCAGTTGGCAATTACGGACTCCCTAATCATCTTCGGGTCAGTATCGGTCTTGAGCACGAAAACGCTCGCTTCTTGAAAGCCCTAGCTGAGGCGCTTGCTTAATGTCGTTTAAAGCTGAGCGCCTATTAGTCATTGGACTGGGTCTGATCGGCGGCTCTTTTGCGCGTGCTGCAAAAGAGTTGGTTAGCGTTCAGCATGTGATCGGTTTCGATCTCAATCAAGAGGAGTGCGACCTAGCGTTGGCTCTCAATGTGGTTGATAGCATCGCAACGGATCTTGAATCAGCGGTAAAACAGTCTGATCTCATTCTATTGGCCGTTCCAGTCAAAGCGATAGAGAAGGTGATGCTGCAGATCGCTCCTTGGCTAAAGCCTGAGGCGATCTTAACCGACGTTGGCAGTACAAAGCTGAATATTCTTGAAGCGGCTAAAGCTATTTGGCCTGAGGGTCTGCCAACAGGATTTATACCTGGCCACCCGATAGCGGGCGCAGAGAAAAGTGGTGTATCGGCATCGCAAACGGATCTTTTCAATCATAAAAAAGTGATCTTAACGCCTCCTGAGGGAGCCTCTAGCGAAGCGACGCTAACTCTGGCCCGAGTCTGGCAGGCAATTGGTGCTGAAGTGGTTCAAATGGAGCCTAAGCGTCATGATCAGGTCTTAGCGGCGACCAGCCATTTACCTCATCTCTTAGCTTTTTCACTCGCAGATACCTTAGCAGCAGAAGCTGAGAGTACCGATATCTTTCGTTATGCGGCCGGTGGCTTTAGAGACTTTACCCGAATTGCAGCCAGTGATCCGACCATGTGGCATGACGTCTGTTTCGCCAACCGTGAGCAGTTGCTAGAGCAGATAGATCGCTTTATGACGGGTGTGCAAGATCTAAGAGCTGCTGTTGATCAGGGTGACAGTCTACGCTTATTGGGCATTTTTACCCGTGCTAAAGCCTCCCGTGAACATTTCTCTTTGGTATTAGAGCGTGCTGGCTATGCTGAGCTCAGAGGTGATGCCATTGATACGCTGGTCTCATCTCCCACGGCTAAGTTGAGCGGTGAGTTACGAGTGCCCGGCGATCGTTCAATCTCGCAACGCGCCATTATGTTGGCAGCGATTGCCGAGGGTGTCTCCGAGATCGAGGGGTTAATTGAGAGTGAAGATACTCTAGCAACGATTCAGATCTTCCGTGATTTGGGCGTGGTTATCGAAGGTCCACACCAAGGTAGAGTAAGAGTGTTTGGTGTGGGTCTAAATGGACTGCAAGCGCCGTCAGCGCCTCTCTATTTTGGTAGCTCAATGACCTCGTTAAGAATGTTGTTAGGTCTACTCTCTGCTCAAGACTTCGATGTGAGGTTAACGGGCAGTGAGCAGTTATCCAAGATCTCGCTGCAAGAGATTATCGATCCACTGACACAGATGGGTGCCTCCATCGACAGTAATACAGGCTCGCTGCCAATCACTATTAAGGGTGGTCAGCGCTTTAAATCGATTACTTATGCGCCAAGCCATGCCAGTGCTCAGATTAAAGGTGCATTATTGTTGGCGGCCATCAGTGCGGGTGTTGAATTAGAGGTTTATGAGCCGAATACGACGCGTGATCACACTGAACGTCTCCTAGATGCCTTTGGTGTTCAATTGGTGAGAGAGGGACGTCGACTGTTTATCGAGTCGGGCGTTTCGCTAAAAGCCTGTTCGGTTCAGGTACCAGCGGATCTGAGTTTCGCCTTCGCCTTCGCGGTGGGTGCTCTTTTACAACAAGAGTCGAGTCTGGTTATTGAAAATGTCAGTGCGAATCCCACTCGACTTCACTCTTTGCGTCTACTTGAACGCATGGGTGCGCACATTGCGCTGAATAACAATCGTCATGCGGGCGGTGAGCCGGTCGCTGATTTAGAGGTAAAAGCCTCGTTGTTATCAGGTATCGAGTGCCTCTCATCTGAGTTGGCCTCGGTTGGGGATGATCTCCCTCTACTGCTGTTAGCGATGGCGTCTGCTCAGAGTGATTCGACTATATTAGGTATCGATCGAATTCCAGAACGACAGAGAGCCCTATTCAAGACGACAGTGGATGAGTTAAGTAAAGCGGGTGCCGACATCAGTATGTCACAGACTGATGTCACTATTTCGCCGGTTTCAGATTGGCGTCCCTGTGAGTTGGAAGCTGCAGAGCACCCAGCACTTGCACTCGCTCTACTGATGTTAAGTTTACGTTTTGATCGTTCCATCCGAATTAACGGATGTCGAGCAATCAGTACCGCCTTTCCTGAACTGATTGATCAGGCGCGAAGGGTCGGTATTAAATTGATTGAGGAGTAGTGGATGGATCCACTCAATAATGAAAATTCATGCCCTATCATTACCGTTGATGGGCCAAGTGGTTCAGGTAAAGGTACGATCTGTCGATTGCTGTCGCAGGAGCTTGGTTGGAGCTTGTTGGATAGCGGGGCTTTGTATCGCCTGACGGCTTTGGCTGCGAACCATCATGGTGTTGATCTTAGTGATGTAGAGGCACTGCAGGTGTTGGCTGAGCATCTCGATGTGCGCTTTGTTGCCTCTGAACAGGGCGATGAGGTGACTATTTTACTTGAAGGTGAAGAGGTCACTCATGCTATTCGTGCGGAGCAGATAGGTAACGATGCCTCTAAAGTGGCCGCTATTACTGAAGTGCGCTCTGCACTGTTGAAACGTCAACGCGATTTTGCTCAATCCCCCGGCTTGGTGGCCGATGGACGTGATATGGGAACCGTTGTATTTCCTCAGGCACCGTTGAAGATCTACTTGGATGCCTCCGCAGAGGTTCGCGCGGATCGTCGTTATAAGCAGTTGATAGATAAGGGGCTGAGTGCTAGCCTTGAAACTATATTAGAAGATATTCGTGCGCGAGATGATCGTGACATGAACCGTTCGGTTGCGCCACTTCGCCCAGCCGATGATGCCGTGATTCTCGATAGTACATCTATGTCTATCGATGAAGTTATGAAAACTGTGCTAGAACAAGCACGCCACAAAGGGTTGCGTTAGCACTCCGTAAACTGAGGCTTAGACCATGAGCGAAAGCTTTGCAGATCTGTTTGAAGAGAGTCTTGAACAGGTCAATATGACACCAGGTTCCATCATTACTGGAACCGTAGTAGGTATTGAAAATGACTTTGTTGTTGTAACAGCGGGTCTTAAGTCAGATGGGGTTATTCCCATCGATCAGTTTAAAAACGCTGCAGGTGAGCTTGAAGTCGCTGTTGGTGATGAAGTGCAAGTGGCGCTTGAATCCCTAGAAGATGGCTTCGGTGAAACCAAACTTTCGCGTGAACGTGCCAAGCGTGCAGAAGCATGGGCTGTTCTTGCAAAAGCGTATGAAGCTGGCGAGACGGTTACTGGTCGCATCAGTGGTCGTGTCCGTGGCGGCCTAACGGTTATGGTTAACGGCATCAACGCCTTCCTACCGGGTTCTTTGGTGGATACTCGCCCACTGCGCGATACCAGCCATCTTGATGATCAAGATCTAGAGCTTAAAATTGTTAAACTCGATGAGAAGAGCAACAACATTGTTGTGTCACGCCGTGCGATTCTAGAAGAGGCCAACAGCGAAGAGCGCGAGAAGCTGCTTGAGCAGATGGAAGAGGGCGCAACGCTTAAAGGTATTGTTAAGAACCTTACTGATTACGGCGCGTTCATTGACCTTGGCGGTATCGATGGTCTTCTTCACATTACCGATATCTCTTGGAAACGTATCAAACACCCAAGTGAAATGCTTAATGTTGGTGATGAGATCGACGTTAAGGTTCTTCGCTACGATCAAGAGCGTAAGCGCGTATCCCTAGGTATGAAGCAGTTGGCTGCAGATCCTTGGACTACGGCTATCGAAAACTATACTGTGGGTCAGCGCGTTACTGCTAAGGTGACTAAGCTTGCTGACTATGGCTGTTTTGCACAGATCGGTGAGGGCGTGGAGGGTCTAGTTCACGTCTCAGAGATGGATTGGACTAACCGCAATATCCACCCATCTAAAGTTGTTCAGGTTGGCGATGAGGTTGAAGTTCAGATTCTCGATATCGACCAACAGCGCCGCCGTATCTCTCTAGGTATTAAACAGTGCCGCGAAAATCCTTGGAATGCCTTTGCATCGTCAACGAATAAGGGTGACAAAGTTTCTGGTACTGTCCGCTCAATCACTGACTTCGGTATCTTCATCGGCTTAGATGGTGGTGTAGACGGTCTAGTTCACTTATCTGACATCTCTTGGGATGAGTCTGGCGAAGAGGCCGTTAAACGTTTCAATAAAGGCGATACGGTTGAAGCGGTTATCCAGCAAGTGGATGCAGAGCGTGAACGTATCTCTCTGAGCATTAAAGCACTTGCCTCTGATCCATTTAGCAGCTTTGCTGAAGCGAACGGTAAGGGCTCTAAAGTTACCGGTACGGTTGTAGCAGTGGATGCTCGTCAAGCTGAAATTGAAGTGGCTGAAGGTCTAAACGCTATTTTGAAAGTGGCTGAGTTTGCCCGTGAACGAACTGAAGATCTATCTGCAGAGCTCTCTGTGGGTGATAGTGTTGAAGCGATTGTGATCAATGTTGATCGTCGTAATCGTTCTATCTTCTTGTCAGTTAAAGCGATTGAAGCCAAAGAGCAGCAAGAAGCACTTAAAGCGGTTCAGTCTGCTCCAAAAGATATGGATGTAGGCGCAACGACCATTGGTGATCTCATCAAAGAGCAGATGGGTAAGAAAGAGTGATAGAAAACAGGGTGAGCTTATTACCCTGTTTTCAGTATCGATAGGAAGTGGGTATGACTAAGTCTGAGCTGATCGAACGCCTAATAGACAAACATCCGGAACTCTCTGTGAAAGATGTCGAGTTGGCAGTGAAAATCATGTTAACTCAAATGGCTGATACCTTAGCCGATGGCGAGCGTATTGAGATTCGCGGATTCGGAAGCTTCTCACTTCACTATCGTGCCCCCCGCGTCGGTCGCAACCCAAAAACGGGTGAATCCGTTTCTCTGCCGGCCAAGCATGTACCACACTTTAAGCCTGGCAAAGAGCTGCGCGAGCAAGTGAATGCAAGCTTGAAAGATGAGTATTAAGTTTGAGAGCGATTAAACTTCTTATCACGTCAGCGATTGCTCTGTTGGTTCTTTTAACGGGCATTGTTCTCACCATTCATAATACAACACCCGTCGTCATTGATTTGGTCTGGGTGAAGCTACCCGAAGCAAGCCTATCGATCTGGTTGATCATCTCAATGGTTGTCGGCCTGTTAGTCGGTATTCTATTGACCAGTGCACGAGTGCTGACACTGCGTGCTAAATTGCTCAATTCGGCTCGTAAGTTGCGTAATGCTGAGCAACAGATTGAGACGTTGAATCGTGAGGTTCAACGAGGCGCAGAATGAGTGCCAACTCCCCCTACCTAATTTTTCTCTTTCTACTGATTGCCGTTGCCATAGGTTGGTACCTGGGTAATCGACGCCTGAAAAGAAAAGATCGTCGCAATCAAGCACTACCACCAGCCTATCTGTCAGGTCTTGATCACCTCATTGATAACCGAACGGAAGAGGCGATCGAATCGTTCATTCATGCCCTTGAGGTTAACTCTGACAATTTGCCGGCACACATTGCGTTGGCCAAGCTGCTGAGGCGTAAAGGCGATATCGATCGTGCCGTTCAAATTCATGAGCGCATGTTAAAGCGTAAAGATCTCTCAGTTTATGATCGTCAGCGTGTGAAATTGGCCTTAGCACGAGACTTTTTTGCTCTAGGCTTGCTAGATCGTGCAGAAGACGCTGCTGCACCTCTAGCCAAACAGACCGACTATCCAGAATTAAGATATCGCGCCATCGTTCTGCTAATCCGTCTCTATGAGCAAGAGGGTGAGTGGCATCGGGCGCTGCAAAGTGCTGATATTTTGCCAAAGAAAAACCGTATAGAGCTTGTTAATGAGCTCTCACACTATCACTGTGAGCTTGCCCAAAATCACATCTCTAATGGTGAATTAGACCCTGCACTTAAAGAGTTAGAGTTTGCGTTGTCTACCGATGCAAAGTGTGTTCGAGCCAATCTCATCTCAGCTCGAGTATTCATGTTGAAGTCGCAATGGCGTTCGGCGATTAGAGCCTTGCAAAGCATTGCCGATCAAGACCCACTGTTTATACCAGAAACACTCAATCCACTCAGGCGATGTTTTGACGCTTTAGGTGATGAGCTTGGTTTGAGCCAGTATCTAAATGACTTAATGAAGCAGTACCCCTCAACCAGCGTGATGCTTGCCTTGGCTGAGTTGAAAAGAGATAGGGAAGGGGTTTTTGCTGCGGGCCTATTTATCACTGAGGCGTTGAAGAGTCGCCCATCAGTAAAAGGTTTTAACCGCCTAATTGATATGCATATTGAGCATGGCTCATCCAGTGCACGAGAGAGTCTGTTGAATTTGCGGTCGTTGACGCAGCAGCTCGAGATGTCAAAACCGGTCTACCGCTGTGGTCATTGTGGTTATGCAGCACGCAGTTTAGTTTGGCAGTGTCCAAGTTGTAAGCGATGGGGTAGTATCCGCCCAATCCAAGGTTTAGAAGGTGAATAGAGTGTCCATTGAAGATAACAAACGCGTTATTGTTGCCCTAGATTATCCAGAAGCTGATAGCGCCATTGCGATGGCTAAGCAGTTAGATCCTGAGGTCTCTCGTGTCAAAGTGGGTAAGGAGCTATTTACTCGTTGTGGGCCTGATGTGGTTGAACGTCTGCACGCTTTCGGTTTTGAAGTCTTCTTGGATCTTAAGTTTCATGACATCCCCAATACCGTTGCAAAAGCCTGTGGTGTTGCAGCCGAGCTGGGGGTCTGGATGGTTAATGTCCATGCCAGTGGCGGCCGTCGAATGATGGAAGCGGCTCGTGAAGAGGTTGAGAAGCGTAGCCAGGGGCCGCAACGTACCTCCTTGATTGCGGTGACCGTGCTAACGAGTATGGAGCGCAGCGATCTGGCCGAGATGGGTTTGGATATCGATCCCATTGATCAGGTTAAGCGCTTAGCCACATTGACAGAGAGTTCAGGACTTGATGGCGTGGTCTGTTCAGCACAAGAGGCGGCTGCAATCAGAGCTCAAGCCTCCGATCAGTTCCAGCTTGTGACTCCAGGTATTCGCCCAGCGGGTTCTGTAGTCGGTGATCAGCGTCGCATCATGACACCTGCTGAAGCAATCGCTGCAGGTAGCACCTATTTGGTGGTTGGGCGTCCAATAACCGGTTCAGAAGATCCTAAAGCCGCGGCCATTGCGGTGCAGTCAGAAGTAGATTTGGCTTTAGGTTCAAGGTAAACACTTTGAGGTGTCTGGCCTTTAGCCTGACACCTCTTTCAAATGACACTCATTACTGGATAACCGCTGTTAAAGTGGTGTCAGGCTGAAGCCAGACACCTTACTGCGAAAAAATATAAATATTTTTTGGTGTTTTTTGATCCATGGTCTAGTGTGAATAGTGAGAGTAAGGATTGCTCTCATTTCAAATAAGACATGGAGGTTCACTATGAACATCAAATCTCTCTCTACACGAGTTCTAGCACCACTCTTCTTTACACTGTTTTCATCGACTGCGATGGCAGGTTATCCGGTTAACATTAATTCAGCAGATGCCGTTGAGCTGGCGGATGCTTTGGATGGGATTGGCCAATCTAAAGCTGAAGCGATTGTTGCTTACCGTGATGCGAATGGTCCGTTTAACTCTGTTGAAGCGCTCACAGCAGTTCGTGGAATAGGTGTCGCCACCGTTGAGAAAAATGTGGAATACATTCTTCTTGAACCGGCTAAACCTATGAGTGAATAACGAATAGTGCTTAGGAGGCTCCAGAGGGGCCTCCTAAACCTGATTAAAGTACGAAGAAGAGTGTGAGAGGAATGAATGCCAGGCTGGCTAAATTTCCGATCAGTACAATAGAAGCAACCGTCTCAGGTTGCTGGTTGTAGCGCTCAGCAAACATATAGTTCAGAACCGCCGGTGGCAGTACGCTAAATAACACAATGTAGGCGGTGAACTCTTTAGAGAGACCCATAATCCAAGCAAAGGGTATCGCGAATACTAGGCTGCTTAATGGTGAAAAGATGGCTCCATAGACACCGATCTTCCACTGGCTTAGATCGACACTGATCATCCTTACCCCTAATGCAAACAGCATCAATGGAATCGATATCTGGCCCAACATATCGATGGGTGTAGCCAGCCATGTAGGCAATGGCAATTTGAATAGCGCCCAAGCTAATCCAGCAAAGGTTGATAAGATAATCGGATTCTTAAAAAGCCCTGTGAGTTTGGCGTTCTCATCAACAATATGAATGCCCAGACTGAAGTGCAACAGGTTGCTCACTAAGAACATCACCACAAAAGCGGCAAGGCCGGCATCCCCAAAAGCCAGAAGTGCTAGAGGCAGACCTAGGTTGCCACAGTTGTTGAACATCATTGGCGGAACAAAGGTTTTAGAAGAGATGCCCAGAAGCTTCGCAACCGGTTTCATCACTATTCCTGCACCTAGCACCATGACGATCGACCCTAACGCTAGATCTAAGTGTGCGTACAGATCAAAACTCTTTCCAGCCATAACACTGAATATAAGCGCCGGCAAAAAGATATCCATGTTGATGCGGTTTGCGACTTGTAAGTCGGGATTTGCCTTTCTTGCGTAAAGGTAGCCAGCAGTGACTATGGCAATGATTGGAAATACGGTTGAGAAGACCCGCTCAAGCAGTAATAAAAGATCGGCGCTGGTTGTCATTGAGAGTCCTGACATCAAAAAAATAAGTATGGCAAAGGATACTCCAAATAGACTCAATTTTTCATATAACAAAACGTTACTATTGAATTAAATTGGTTATTTATTTCGCTTATGCGTAAAAACTTTCAATTATCCGTAGCAAAAAGAGGGTGTTGTCGTAATAGTGCTACACTTGTCGCTAAAATCTGAAATATCTCTGGACTAAAGTCGAGTGCCTGTGTAGTGTTTTTACATAAATCAAAGCTAGACGCAGATTGACTGCGCTTCAAACGATCAACCAGGTACCTTTTTTACAAGGTCCAAGCGTCAACGGAAATGGCGCAAAAGGGAGAGTACTGTGAACGAAATCATTGAAGATATCGACCCAATTGAAACGGATGAGTGGCTTCAGGCATTAGAGTCAGTTGCGCAACATGAAGGCAGCGATCGAGCGTCTTACCTTCTTAGAAAATTGGGTGCCAAAGCGGCTGAGTTAGGTGTTGAAAACTGTTCAGAGTTGAGCACACCCTATAAAAACACTATAGCGCCACAGAACGAAGCGCCTCTTCCTGGTGATCTATTTATGGAGCGCCGCATCCGTTCCTTCATCCGCTGGAACGCGATGGCGATGGTGATGCGAGCGAATGACAACGATGAGGGACTTGGCGGTCACATCTCTTCATTTTCATCTTCAGCAACACTTTATGATATCGGTTTTAACCACTTCTTCCGTGGTAACGAAGGCGAGCAAGATGCTGATATGGTCTTCTTCCAAGGCCACATCTCACCAGGCATCTATGCACGTGCTTACCTTGAAGGCCGTCTGACTGAAGAGCAGTTAGACAACTTCCGTCGTGAAGTTGATGGTAATGGTCTATCGTCTTACCCACACCCTTGGTTGATGCCTGATTTCTGGCAGTTCCCAACCGTCTCTATGGGTCTAGGTCCAATCCAAGCCATTTACCAGGCACACGTGATGCGTTACATGTCTGCACGTGATTTGGTTAAACGTGGTGATCGTAAAGTTTGGGCATTCCTAGGTGATGGTGAGTGTGATGAACCAGAATCCTTGGGTGCTATCTCACTGGCTGGTCGCGAGCAGTTAGAGAACCTTATCTTCGTTGTTAACTGTAACTTGCAGCGTTTGGATGGTCCGGTTCGTGGTAACGGTAAGATCGTTCAAGAGCTAGAGAGTGTCTTCCGCGGTGCGGGTTGGAACGTCATCAAGTGTCTATGGGGTCGTCACTGGGATCCGCTGTTTGAACGCGATAAGACGGGTCTACTGCAGAAGCGTATGGACGAAGTGGTCGACGGCGAACTTCAGAACATGAAGGCGAACGGCGGTGCTTACACACGCGAGCACTTCTTTGGTAAATACCCTGAGCTTCTTGAGCTGGTTAAGGATATGTCTGATGACGATATCATGAACCTTAACCGTGGCGGTCATGACCCATACAAAGTGTACGCTGCCTACAAGGCTGCGGTTGAGCACAAAGGTCAGCCAACGGTTATCTTGGCTCAAACTGTAAAAGGTTACGGTACTGGTAAATCGGGTGAAGCGAAAAACGATACTCACTCGATGAAGAAAGTGGCACTGGATGATCTTAAAGATTTCCGTGATCGCTTTAATATTCCAGTTGAAGATGATCAGCTAAAAGAGCTGCCATACTACCGCCCAAGTCCAGATTCACCTGAGATGAAGTACATGTTGGGTGCGCGTAAGAAACTTGGTGGTTTCTACCCAATTCGTCGTACTGAGTTTGAACAGCTTGAAGTGCCTGCTCTGGATACCTTCGCAGGTCAGCTTAAATCGAGTGGCGAACGTTCGCTATCAACACAGATGGCATTTAACCGTGTGCTAAGTTCTATCGTTAAAGATAAGAATCTTGGTGAGCGAGTCGTGCCGATCGTCCCTGATGAAGCACGTACCTTTGGTATGGAAGGTATGTTCCGTCAGTTGGGCATCTACACCTCTGAAGGTCAGAAGTACGTACCGCATGACCATGACCAGATCATGTTCTACAAAGAGAGCAAGTCAGGTCAGATCCTTGAAGAGGGTATCAACGAGTCGGGTGCATTCTCTGCATGGCTGGCTTGTGCAACAGCTTACTCGAATAGTAACTGTACGCTGATTCCGTTCTACATCTTCTACTCAATGTTCGGTTTCCAACGTGTTATGGATCTAACTTGGGCGGCGGGTGACTCACAAGCGCGCGGTTTCTTGATTGGTGCAACCTCAGGTCGTACGACGTTAAATGGTGAAGGTTTGCAACACCAGGACGGTCATTCACACCTGATGGCGCAGATGATTCCAAACTGTATCTCTTACGACCCAACTTACGGCTATGAAGTTGCGGTGATTGTGCAAGACGGCATGCGTCGTTTGTATCAAGAGCAAGAGAATAAGTTCTACTACATCACTACCCTTAATGAGAACTACCAGCATCCTGAGATGCCTGTCGGAGCTGAAGAGGGGATTGTTAAGGGTATCTACCTGCTTGAAGAGGGTAAGAAAGCTGATCTTCGTGTTCAGCTGTTCGGTTGTGGTTCAATCCTTCGTGAAGTGCGCGAAGGTGCCACCATCCTTCGTGAGGAGTTTGGTGTTGAGGCCGATGTCTGGAGCACAACATCGATCAACGAACTGACTCGCGATGCGATGGAAGTGAATCGCTGGAACATGCTTCACCCAGAAGAGCAACCACGTGAGTCCTTCCTAGAGCAATCTTTGAAAGGTCACGAGGGTCCTGTTATCGCTTCTACAGATTACATGCGTATGTATGCTGATCAGCTGCGTGAGTACATTCCACGTCGCTACAAAGTACTGGGTACTGATGGTTTCGGTCGTTCAGATACACGCAGCAAACTGCGTAGCTTCTTCGAAGTTAACCGTTACTACGTCGCTGTAGCAGCGCTTAAAGCACTTCAGGAAGAGGGCAAAATCGAAGCTTCAGTTGTCGCTAGCGCGATTCAGAAGTTCAACATCAACCCGGATAAACCAGCACCTTGGACGGTTTAAGTCGATTGAGAACTTTGAAGAATTCGTAAGGAGATAACTGTGAGTACTATTACTGTAAACATTCCAGATCTCAGCGGCGCAACTGACGTTGATGTGATTGAAGTACTTGTGGCTGCTGGGGATGTGGTCGCTGAGGGCGATAGCCTGATTACACTAGAGACCGATAAAGCCTCTATGGAAGTGCCTTCACCGCAAGCAGGTAAGATTGTGTCGATGGCAATTTCAGAAGGCGACACAGTCAATGAGGGCGATCTGTTAATGGAAATTGAGATTGCCTCTTCTGAGTCTGCACCGGCTGAAGCAGCCGTTGCTGAGCCAGAATCGATTGAGCCAGTCTCTGCGCCTGTAGAGTCGGCTGCTCCAGTGGCGGCTGCGTCGACTATCGAACAGGTTCTAATTCCAGACCTGAGCGGTGCATCTGATGTGGATGTAATCGAGGTGTTGGTCGCTGTCGGTGATGCGGTGTCTGAAGGTGATAGCCTAATCACTTTAGAGACAGACAAGGCTTCTATGGAAGTTCCCTCTCCAGCATCGGGTGTCGTTAAAGCGCTAACGATTGCCGAGGGTGACAAGGTCAATGAAGGCGATCTACTGATCGAGCTTGAAGTAGCCGGTGCAGCTGCGCCAGTATCAGCACCTGTTGAAGCTTCACCTGCTGCGGCACCTGCTGAAGTGTCAGCGCCTGTTGCAGCGGCACCGACAGGCGGCGTTGAGTCTGTATTAATCCCAGATCTAAGTGGTGCATCGGATGTCGATGTGATCGAGGTGTTGGTCAAAGAGGGTGATAGTGTCGCTGAAGGCGATAGCCTGATTACGCTTGAGACCGACAAAGCGTCAATGGAAGTTCCGTCACCAGCGGCTGGTGTCATTAAATCGATGAAGATCAGCGAAGGCGATAAAGTTAACGAAGGTGATCTTCTATTAGAGCTTGAGGTGGTAGGCACTGCTCCTGCAGCAGCTCCTGTTTCTGCACCTGCACCAGCGGCTTCAGCGCCTGCTCCAGCGCAGTCAGCAGCACCTGAGAAACCAGCTCCAGTTGCATCAACAACGGATTTAGTGGATCTAGAGAAGCGTAATCGCTCAGTTCATGCTGGTCCTGCCGTTCGCGCCATTGCGCGTGAGTATGGTGTGGATCTCTCCAAAGTAACGGGTTCTGGCCGCAAGGGTCGTATTGTTAAGCAGGATGTTCAAGCCTACGTTAAAGGTGCGCTACAGAAGTTGGATTCAGCTCCTGCTACCGCGGTGACTGGTGGAAGTGGTATACCTGCAATTCCTGCGGTAGATCACAGTAAGTTTGGTGAGATCGAGAAAGTTAAGCTAAGCAAGATCGATAAGATCACCCGTGACAATATGTCTCGCTGCTGGTTGAACATCCCTCATGTGACTCAGTTTGATGATGCTGACATTACCGAACTTGAAGCTTTCCGTAAGGAGATGAAGGATGAAGCGGCTAAGCAGGGTGTGAAACTGACACCACTTCCTTTCTTGATCAAAGCGGCTGCGATTGCACTAACGCGTCATCAGAAGTTTAACGCTTCTCTGGATGCGGATGGTGAGCACATTGTCTACAAGAAGTTTGTAAACATTGGTATTGCGGTTGATACCCCTAACGGTCTGATGGTTCCTGTTATCAAGGATGCAGACAAGAAGAGTATCTACGAGCTCTCTAATGAAGCGATTGAGCTGGCGGGTAAAGCGAAGGATCGTAAGCTCAAGCCAAATGAGATGCAGGGAGCGTGTTTCACAATCTCTAGTCTTGGTGGTATCGGCGGTACAGGTTTCACCCCTATCGTGAATGCGCCTGAAGTGGCTATCCTGGGTGTCTCTAAAGCGGATATCAAGCCGCGTTGGAATGGTAAGGAGTTTGAGCCTCGCTTGATGCTGCCACTCTGCCTGTCGTATGACCACCGTGCGATCAACGGCGGCGATGCGGGTCGATTCCTAACAGATCTTAACGGATTGCTAAGCGATATTCGTCGTTTGGTTTTGTAAGTTAAGAGAACTCACTTATAAAAGCCCTGCACTGCAGGGTTTTTTTGTTTCAAACTCTCTATTTTTTACAAAGTAAAATGTATTTTGTTATTCGGAATTAGCGATCGTGATACGCTTTAAATTTGGAGGTGCATTATGATTCAAGGGTTTTTAATACTGCTGGCATTTCAGCTGTTGGGTGAGTCGCTGGTTGTTGTATTGGGGTTGCCGCTACCGGGTCCTGTCATCGGTTTGGTTCTGCTGTTGTTTGGTCTGTTAGGGCTCGGCCGTATTCCAGATTCACTTAAAATCACCAGCGATGGATTGCTATCGAATTTAGCGCTTCTGTTCATACCTGCTGGTGTGGGATTGGTGCTGCACTTTGATCTACTGGCCAGCGAGTGGTGGATCATTCTATTGGCTCTATTGATATCGACCATTCTGGCGACAATTTTGACGGCGGCTCTGTTTCAGTGGTTAATGAAGCGGGTAGGGGGTGAGAAGTGATTATAGGAACCGACTTTTGGGTCTACTTTGCTGCCCGACCTCTGATATGGATTGTGTTGACCTTGGCTGTGTTTACCTTGGCGAATTTGCTCTATCAACGTGCAGATCGTTCGCCCATCTTACATCCTGTCTTGATCAGCATGGTTGTCCTGATTCTTATGTTGTTGGTGACCGGAACACCTTATGAGACCTATTTCTCAGGTGCTCAGTTTATTCACTTCCTACTCGGGCCTGCGACGGTGGCGCTGGCAGTACCGATGTTCCAATATTTTGATGAGATTCGTAGGCTCTGGTTGCCGATATTAGTCTCCAGTGCAGTGGGTGCACTGGTGGCCTCACTCTCTGCAGTTGGTGTGGCTTGGCTATTTGATGCTCGAGCTGAAACCTTGATGTCAGTAGCACCGAAGTCAGTTACATCGCCTATCGCTTTGGGTATTGCGGAGAAGATTGGAGGGTTACCCTCCTTGGCCGCTGCTTTGGTGTTAGTGACCGGGGTGATGGGTAGTATTTTGGTGCCGATCATTCTTAAGCGAATGCGAGTTGAGGATCAGGCTGTTCGAGGCTTCGTATTGGGTTTGACCTCCCATGGTTTTGGCACGGCCGTAGCGTTGGAGGTGGGTGCAGTAGCCGGTGCTTTTGCTGGCTTGGCGATGGGATTGACCGGTCTATTAACAGCCTTCCTACTACCAATTGTTATCGGCTGAATTTGAAATAGAGAGGCAACAGCAGTAAAGTTCGCGCCGAGATTGAAGGATTAATAGGTCATTATTGCCAATGAGTACTCCACTAGAGCGCTACAAAAAGGATTTGCAGCGCGACGACTTTTCATACGACGCCACTCAAGAGATGGCCGTTGAACACTTGCAGCGACTTCATGATCAGCTAATTGAAGCTGAGAATGCGCCGGCTCCAGGACTTCTGGGTCGTCTTAAGCAAAAAGTGGTGAAAGAGAAGGTGGAGCCGATTAAAGGTCTCTATTTCTGGGGTGGTGTGGGTCGTGGTAAGACCTACTTGATGGATACCTTCTATGACACGCTGCCCTTCGAGAGAAAGATGCGTACGCACTTTCACCGTTTCATGCAGCGAGTCCATGCTGAGCTGAAAGCTTTAGATGGCACTAAAAACCCTTTGGTTACCATCGCTGAGAAGTACTCGAGAGAGACGCGGATTATCTGTTTTGATGAGTTTTTCGTCTCTGATATCACCGACGCGATGATCCTGGGTAGCTTGCTTGAAGAGCTATTTGCCCGCGGCGTCTCTCTTGTAGCGACCTCCAACATCGTGCCTGATGGTCTCTATGAGAATGGTCTGCAACGTGCGCGCTTTATGCCAGCCATTGCGCTGCTTAATCAGTACACCGAGGTCGTGAACGTCGACAGTGGCATCGATTACCGTTTAAGAACACTTGAGCAAGCTGAACTCTACCACTGGCCACTGGATGATGGTGCTGATGAGTCGCTTGAGAAGAGCTTTAATGGTTTGGCACCAGATCTTGAAGAGTTAGAAGAGAACCTGTCGATTGAGATCAACAACCGCATGTTAACGGCTCGTAAAGCTTGTGAGGATGTGATCTGGTTTGACTTCAGTGCGCTGTGTGAAGGGGCGCGCTCACAAAACGACTACATTGAGTTGGCGAAACTCTACCATGCTGTACTCCTAAGTAATGTTCCACAGCTTGGGCGTACCAATGATGATGCAGCGCGTCGCTTTATCAACCTAGTCGATGAGTTTTATGACAGCGGTGTGAAGTTGATTATCTCAGCCGAAAAGCCCATTCATGAGATCTACACAGAGGGTCGATTGGAGTTTGAGATCGAACGAACCAAATCTCGACTGCTTGAGATGCAGTCGCATGAGTACCTGGCGAGAGAGCATAGAGCGTAAGTTGAAAGCGGGTGACAGGCTGAAGCCAGTCACCGAATGTGCTATCTACAACCTGTCCGTGTCTGGCTTCAGCCTGACACGACCCTATCGGCGGTTTTCCAGAGCTTAAAGCAACGCTTCCAACCACCTAAAAAAAATTCAATTTACACTGGTTTTATAAGCATAAATTCCTGTATAATCCGCGCTCCGCGTAATTGCGGAATGGAAGGTTGTGATTACCACACAACGAATAATTATAAGGTAAGTCGGGATCTATCCTCGATTTTGATTCGAGACTTATAGTAGGAAAATACAATGTCATACACTGTTAGCGCTAAGCCAGCCGAAGTAAAACGCGACTGGTACGTTGTTGACGCAGAAGGTAAAACCCTTGGTCGTCTAGCAACTGAAATCGCTCGCCGCCTACGCGGTAAGCATAAAGCGGAATACACTCCGCACGTTGATACTGGCGATTACATCGTCGTTGTTAACGCTGAAAAAGTACACGTTACTGGTAACAAACGTAACGACAAAATGTACTACCGTCACTCTGGTTTCCCGGGTGGTCTTAAAGAAGCAAACTTCAATAAGATGATCCAGACTTTCCCTGAGCGTACGATTGAACTTGCTGTTAAAGGCATGCTGCCAAAAGGCCCTCTAGGTCGTGCGATGTACAGCAAGCTGAAAGTATATGCAGGTACGGAACATCCGCACACTGCTCAGCAGCCTAAAGAATTGAACATCTAAGGGAAAACGAACAATGGCAACTACTCAGTACTACGGCACTGGCCGTCGCAAAACTTCCACTGCCCGCGTTTTCCTACGTCCAGGCACTGGTTCTGTTTCTATCAACAACCGTACTCTTGAGCAGTACTTCGGTCGTGAAACTGCACGTATGATCGTGATGCAGCCACTTCAACTGACTGAAACTGCTGAGAAATTCGACGTATACGTAACGGTTACTGGCGGTGGCGGTTTCGGCCAAGCTGGTGCTATCCGTCACGGTATCACTCGCGCTCTTATGGAGTACGATGAGACTCTACGTCCTACACTTCGTCAAGCTGGTTTCGTTACTCGTGACGCTCGTGAAGTTGAACGTAAGAAAGTGGGTCTACGTAAAGCACGTAAGAAACCACAGTTCTCAAAACGTTAATTCGTTTTCGGCTCTACAGCCACAAAAAAACCCAAGCAATCGCTTGGGTTTTTTTTCGTTATAACCTTATGATTATTTAGTCTCTCTAAACACCCCTGAATACGACTATTGGCGGGCCTTTCCTTAACCTGTCACCTTGAAAAAATAGGGTCTTTTCTTTACCATTTCGCGCCAGATAGAGGTCTCAATCCGATAGTTCGAGATCTCATGTTAAACGGATTTTATCTTTCGTTTCGCTCCGTCTATTTGAGGTGATCCCTCGATTAGACCAATTAAGGGAGAGTAGTTGATGAGCAATGACGGCGTAAATAAAGGCCGGCGTCGACTTCTAATTGGTGCTACATCTGCAGCGGGTGCAGTGGGCGCAATTGGAGTAGCCGTACCTTTCGTCGCTTCCTGGAATCCAAGTGCCAAGGCGAAAGCCGCTGGTGCACCTGTTAAGGCGGATATCAGCAAGCTAGAGCCAGGTCAGCAGATGATTGTTGAGTGGCGTGGTAAGCCTGTATGGGTTGTACGACGCACTGAAGAAGCATTGGCGAACCTAGAAAAACTGAACGGCCAGTTGGCTGATCCAAGTTCAGAGAAACCTCAGCAGCCAGAATACATTCCAGGAACCTCTGCTCGCTCTTTGCGCCCAGAGATCATGGTAATGGTTGGTATCTGTACACACTTGGGCTGTTCACCAACTTACCGCCCTGAAGTGGCTCCAGATGATATGGGTCCTGAGTGGTTGGGCGGTTTCTTCTGTCCATGTCACGGTTCTCGTTTTGACCTGTCTGGTCGTGTTTATGCGGGCGTTCCTGCACCGACTAACCTGGTCATTCCTCCTCACTCTTACCTTGATGACAACACGCTTGTTATCGGTGTCGATACGGAGACTGCATAATGGCTGGTTCACGCAATAAGGGTAATCCAGGCTTCATGGGCTGGATCGATGATCGTTTCCCAGCGACAGCACTTTGGGATGATCACCTAGCAAAATACTACGCACCAAAAAACTTTAACTTTTGGTACTTCTTTGGCTCTCTTGCTCTATTGGTTCTAGTAAACCAGATCCTAACGGGTATCTGGCTAACGATGAGCTACAACCCAAGCGCTGAAGGTGCGTTTGCTTCTGTTGAATACATCATGCGTGATGTTGAATACGGTTGGTTGCTGCGCTACCTGCACTCTACCGGTGCATCGGCCTTCTTCGTGGTTGTCTATCTGCATATGTTCCGTGGCATGATGTACGGCTCTTACCGTAAGCCTCGTGAGCTTGTGTGGCTGTTTGGTATGACCATCTACCTAGCGCTTATGGCTGAAGCGTTCATGGGTTACCTACTACCTTGGGGACAGATGTCTTACTGGGGTGCACAGGTAATTGTATCGCTGTTCGGTGCTATCCCTGTTGTGGGTGCTGATCTGCAGCAGTGGATTCGTGGTGACTTCTTGATCTCAGGTATCACTCTGAACCGCTTCTTCGCGCTTCACGTTATTGCACTGCCAATCGTCATTCTAGCGCTTGTAGTACTTCACATCATCGCACTACACGAAGTGGGCTCTAACAACCCAGACGGTGTAGAGATCAAAGAGAAGAAAGATGAGAATGGTGTACCTCTAGACGGTATCCCTTTCCACCCTTACTACACAGTTAAAGACATTGTCGGCGTTGTCGTCTTCCTGTTTGTTTTCTGTACGGTTGTATTCTTCTTCCCTGAGGGGGGCGGTTACTTCCTAGAGAAGCCAAACTTTGAGCCTGCGAACCCGCTGAAAACGCCTGAGCATATTGCACCGGTTTGGTACTTCACACCTTTCTATGCAATCCTGCGTGCGATTACTTTCCCACTGTTTGGCTTGGATGCTAAGTTCTGGGGTGTCGTTGCAATGGGTGCTGCAATTGCGATCCTGTTCGTACTGCCTTGGCTTGATCGCAGTCCAGTTAAGTCGATCCGCTACAAAGGCTGGTTGTCTAAAATCTGGTTGCTCGTATTTGCGATCTGTTTTGTCATTCTGGGTGTTTTAGGTGCGATTCCAGCAACGCCAGAGCGTACTCTGCTTGCTCAAATCTGTACTGCTCTGTACTTTGCATTCTTTATCCTAATGCCATGGTACACACGCATGGAAAGCACTAAACCAGTACCAGAGAGGGTGACAGGCTAATGAAAAAGTTTCTACTTACTCTAGCAGTGGCCCTTATCCCATCAGTAGCTTTGGCTGCTGGTGGTGCAAAAATGCCACTGGAACATATTGAACTGGATCGTACCAACGAAGCCTCTTTGCAGCGTGGTATGGCGACGTTTGTTAACAATTGTTTAGGTTGTCACTCAGCGCAGTATCAACGATACGAGCGTTCAGCGACGGATCTAAACATCCCTGCGAATCTGGTTGAAGAGCATCTGATTTTTGGTGATCAAAAGATCGGTGAACAGATGACAATTGCCATGAAACCAGCTGATTCAGCAACATTTTTCGGCAATCCACCACCAGATCTAACGCTAGAGACACGTCTGCGTGGTCCAGATTGGGTATACACCTACCTCAAAAGCTTTTACAAAGATGAGTCGCGCCCATGGGGTGTGAACAATGCGTTGTTTAAAGATGTGGGTATGCCTAATGTCTTGGAGCATTTGCAGGGTACAGTGACTAATCGCTGTTCAGATGAAGAGTTGGTTCAGCGTGGGCTTAAATCTGACATAGACCCGCTTACAGGGGTCTCTTTGCCTGGCTGTCTAACGGTCGATAATGGCACTGGTTCACTTGAGCCTGCTGAGTTCGATAAGGTGATCTACGACCTTGTTAACTACATGGCTTACATGGCGGAACCGTCTAAAGCCGATTCGCACCGTATCGGTACGAACGTATTGATCTTCTTGTTCTTCTTCTTCTTTATCGCGTTTGCATTGAAGAAAGAGTACTGGAAAGACATACACTAAACGTTCGATTTCTGTTAAATTATAAAATCTACGTATTCCATCGGGGTGCGTAGATTTTTTGTTTCTAATATCTGTTAATTTTTGGAGTAGTAGATGGGCGTGGTAGCTAAACGTTCTTCAATGACCTTTTTCTCTGATGGAGCTGATCATTACAGCCATCGAGTTCGCATTGTTCTGGCGGAAAAAGGTGTAGCGGTTGATATTGTTGACTGCCAAGATGATGAGTTGCCAGAAGATGTTGCTGCTCTTAACCCATACAACAGCCTACCAACACTGCTTGATCGCGAATTGGTTCTGTTTGAATCGAATGTGATGATGGAGTACCTGGATGAGCGTTTTCCACACCCTCCATTGTTGCCAGTATATCCTGTAGCTCGTGCAGAGAGCCGTCTCTACATCTACCGTATTCAACGCGACTGGTGTAGCTACGCTGATACCATTCTTAACAAGAAGGGTAGCGAAGAAGAGATCGATGCTGCACGCAAAGAGCTGCGTGACAGCCTAGTTGCAATCTCACCGATCTTCCAAGAGAAGCCGTACTTCATGAGTGAAGAGTTTAGTTTGGTCGATTGTGTTATTGCTCCCATTCTATGGCGTCTGCCTGCGATGGGTATTGAGCTTCCAGAAGCTCAGTGTAAGCCGCTGATCGCTTACATGGATCGTCTATTTGATCGTGAATCTTTCCAAGAGTCACTATCAGAAGCAGAGCGCGAGATTCGCGAGTAATCCGTGTCTGAACTAACCCCCTCGCGTGGTTACCTACTAAGAGCCCTCAATGAGTGGCTCTTAGATATGGATCTAACGCCCCACATTGCTGTTGATGCTCTGGTGCCAGGCACCGATGTTCCTCAAGAATTTGTCAAAGATGGGCAGATCACGCTCAATATAGCGCCCGGCGCTGTGCGTGATCTCTACATGGACAATGAGGCGCTCAGCTTCAACGCTCGCTTCTCAGGAACGCCTCGACAAGTCTATGTACCGATGGCGGCGCTGATCGCTATTTTTGCCCGCGAGAACGGTGTCGGTATGGGGTTTGGTATGGAACCAGGTGCCGAAGCACTTAATCTTGTGCTAGAAAAGGCGCATGCTGAGCCTAATGGCACTGAAACAGCGACGCCAGAAGCCTCAGCTGCTAAACCTGATGCTGCCAAAAGGCCCGGCTTGCGTGTCGTTAAATAGGCGCTGAGATAATAAAAAGGGAGCACTTAGCTCCCTTTTTTGTGCCTGTTAGCTGCTTATGGCAGTGGTACGTACTCAAATACTTTAACAATGCGCTGCACACCGGGTACTTCACGCACAATCGCTACGGCTTGATCGGCTTCGCGCTGACTAACCAAGCCCATCAAGTAGACAATGCCATTTTCGGTGACAACCTTGACGCGTAGCCCCTCAATTGACTTGTCACTTAAGAGTTTCAGTTTAACGCGGCTGGTTAGGTAGATGTCGTTACTGCGTACAATCGTCGAGCTTGGTCCTGCAATCTCAAGTTCGTTATGGATGCGTTTGACTTCACGTGTCTGCCCAACGATCTGCTCAGCCTCTTGGCGAACATTCTCATTAGGTACCTGGCCCGTTAATAGCACTTGGCCGTTAAAGCTTTTCACATTGATGTGAGATTGAGCCAGTGGTGCCGATCCTTTACTTAGGTTGACCATAACCTTTAGCTCAATGGCTTCATCTTCAATGATGTTACCCAGTGTGCGATTTCCAACGTCTTCGCGAATCGGCTCCTCACGTGATGAGCTTACGATGGTAGAACAACCCGTTACTAGAGTTGTTGTCATCACAAGAGTGGCTAGGACTTTTTTCATGGCAAGTTAAGCTCCAAAAAGTTGATATTCAATAAGATCGAGAAGGCATTGAAGAGTCAGCATCTGTGCCAGGTGGATCGCTGGATCGTCCTCTGCTGCTACGCAGATCTCAATCTCTGTTGGCTCAAGTAGCGCCGTAATATTTCCGCCGTCTCGACCCGTGATCGCGATCACCTGCATTTCGCGGTCGTGTGCCGCTTGAATTGCTTGAATGAGGTTACGATCATTACCTGAAGATGAGATTAATACTAAAACATCTCCGGGTTGACCCAATGCCTGGATTTGGCGCGCATAGGTTTGAACATAGCCAGACTCTTCTGCGGTACCGGTAGTGACACCGGAGTCAGCCCCCAGAGCGATGGCAGGCAGGCCCGGGCGCTCTTCACGAAAGCGCTGCATAAGCGTCGTTGTGAAGTAGTTAGCGATCGATTGACTCGCGCCATTACCGGCACAGATGATTTTGTGCTCTGACATTAAACAGGCTAGCAGCTGTTCAGAAGCGTCAGCAATCACCGGCGAGTAGTGCTCAATGGTTTGAGCGCTAATGCCTAAGGCGGTGTGTAACTGATTGACGATTCTCTCTTCGAGTTCCATATGACTACTAGCTATCGGGTCTAAAGGCATCTTTATACCATAGACAGTTGCTTATCTCGCCCCCTGTAGTGAGAGAAATGACATCAAATCTAAAGTTGTGGTTTGCATAACGTCTATTTTGACCGATCCAGAGATGTGCGGCTTTAATCAGTTTGCGCTTTTTGCTGGCCGTGACGCTCTCGGCGCCCGACCCATAATGGGGGTTTGATCGGACTCTTACTTCAACAAAAACAATCGTTTCGGAGTCCAGCATTACCAGATCAATCTCCCCAAAACGGTAATTCACGTTTCGGTTTAGATATTTTAGACCCTGTTTGCGAAGATACTGTTCTGCGATCTGTTCGCCCTGGTTGCCGATGGTTTTGCGGTTCATAGTCTCATCCTTGAGTCGTTATGAACTTAGTTTAGCTGAACCTCTTGAGTCTGCATGTTGATAGTCTCTGGCTGAGGCTCCTCCGCAGTGTCACTTTCTAAGAGCTTGGCTTCAGGTATCTGTGGTTCGCCCAATAAAACGGGTATACCTTGATCAAATTGAGCCCAGAGTAACTGACGATTAAATCGTCCTGATGGGTCTAGGCTCAATTGGCCTGTCTCCCCCTGCACCGTGAGCTCTGGTGAACTCTTTAGCTGACTTAGAAAGGGGTAGACTTTGACCGCGTCTGAACCCAGTGCGTAGAGGCGTCCAAGTCGACTCCCGCTGTCGGGTCTCTCGAGTGCTAATGAGAGGTTCAAAGCTGTCGTTGGCTGAAGTAACCAGGGTTGGTCTGGGAATTGGATGCGATTAAGGTCGACGTCCCTTGTCTCGTTAAAGTTTCCTTCAAAGTGGTGCGAAGTCGCATAAATGGGGTAATCACCAGCAAAATGGAATGCGAGCATTGGGGTCAGTTGGCGTGCATCCTGTGGTTGAGCGGCCAGCAGAATGGCATCAATATCGCGTCTTGGACGCTCATCAAACTCCAGCGACTCGCCTAATAGTTTTTTAATCGCGTTGTATCGCTCAGTACTTTGATCCGTATTGAGCAGTTGGCTGACCTGAGTAGAGAGATCGCCATTCAGCTCATAACTCAAATCGGCAACGGCTTCTGCGCCGCTAGATTCTAGATTTTGTCTGAAATCATCCGCTAAACGAGCGCCCCATGCCGCGGCTGGGGTGATCAGTGCAAAGCGTTTGTGTCCTTCTAGAGTGGCTCTGGTGACAACCTGTTTGATCTCTTGGTCCGAACCTAGATCGAGTTGAAATAGGTTGTCAGTCAAACGGTCAGTTCGGTTAAAAGTTATAAAAGGGACTGGAAGCTTGCCGTTGTTTCCCAGTTCATCAATCAATTTACCGCGCAAGGGTCCAATCACTAGGTCGGCTTGCTGCTCAACTGCATAGGCGACGATGCTCTCAGCACTGGCACCCTCTGTATCGATGCTTACTAACTCAGGAGCTTCAAGTCCACGTTGTGAGCGTGATTTAAGCGCAGCAATAACGCCCTCTGAAATGATTCGAGCCGGCTCAGCCAAGGGGCCGCTGAAGGGTAGGGCAATGAGGATTCGTTTGGCAGAGATGACATCGCCATCGAGAAGAGACGCGAGAGCTGCAGGTGGCGTATTACTTGCAGGGTGTTTGTCCCAGAGTGTTCGCCACTGTGAGGCGACTTCGCGTTGGGCTGTTAAATCGTTGATATTGGCAAGCTGCAGCGCGAGCTCAATCCACCCTTGGGTAACAAATCCATAGTTTGAGAAGTTGGCCGCAACCAAAGTTTCATTGTCGACTTGGTTAATCAGTGCCCAGATTTGGTCGTTGACACTCTGCTGTTGATCGAGCGAGAGCTCGTTAAGTTCACTCAGAGATAAAACAGCGCTGAGCGGGTTGTTTTGCTGTTCGAAAATGTCTGCTTTGAGCAGTGCGATCTCAACACGCTGTTCGCTGTTAAGTGTGGGAAGGTTTTGATCCGTTAAGCGGTTCAGCGCTGACCCACTATCACCCAGCTTAAGGTAGGCTTTTGCCTCTAATTGAACGACATTGAAAGCGTTATTACTGTTGATGCCTGCTAGATTGATGACTGACAGACTGTTAGCCGCCTCTTTGTAACGTTGCTGATCAAATAGCAGGTTAGCGGCTTTCAGGCGGAGTTCAGCAGCCTGATCGCCACGAGAATTGATCGCTTGCAGCAAAATGTCTGCGGCCGTGCTTGCCTGCTTTGGCGAATCCGGTGTTTTATCGACGACAGTTGGTTTTTCTAGTTGAGGAGTACAGCCTGCCACTAGTAAAGCTAATATTGCGCTTCTTCCTAACAACTTCAATGCGTTGCTCATGTTATAGTCCACACCCTGTAACTCAAATCGGATGGATATCATATGTCTTTGCCAACCCTGTATGTTGTGGCAACGCCCATTGGAAATCTTGCGGACCTTACGCCTCGTGCGCAGCAAGTGTTAACCGATGTCGACCTTGTTGCGGCTGAGGATACTCGCCATACAGGAAAGCTTCTGCAGCACTTTAACATTAAAGCGAACTTGATATCAGTACATGATCACAATGAGCGCCAACGCGCGGGATTGATTATTGATCAGTTGGCGGCTGGAAAGAGTGTTGCTCTGGTTTCTGATGCGGGAACTCCGCTCATTTCGGATCCCGGTTTTGTTCTAGTACGGGCCGTGAAGGAGGCTGGTTACTCCGTCTCACCGATTCCTGGATGTTGTGCCTTTGTTGCCGCTTTAAGTGCCTCTGGTATGCCTTCTGATCGCTTCTCATTTATCGGCTTTCTACCGGCTAAAACGGGCGCTCGAGTCAAAGCGTTAGAGCAGTTGTCTGATCGTGAAGAGACGCTGATTTTTTATGAATCGACCCACCGCATCGTCGACTCCCTAAAAGATATGCAGAGCGTCTTTGGTGATCAACGAATGGTTGGGGTGGCTCGAGAGATTACTAAAACGTTTGAGACTATTCACTCTGCCCCCGTAACAGAACTGATTGAGTGGATGTTGGCTGACGCTAACCAGCAGCGTGGCGAGTTCGTCGTGATGGTTGAAGGGGCTGTCAAAGAGGAGGGCTCTTTGAATGAAGAGACTCTTCGCGTACTCAATTTATTGGCTGCTGAATTGCCTCCTAAAAAGGCCGCTGCCATCGCTTCAGAGATTACGGGCGTTGGAAAAAAAGAGCTCTATCAGCAGCTAATTTCCTAGGGGGCAGTTTCGAAGCGTGCTATGCTTCACTCTGAGTCTTTTAGACAGTCGCCGCTCTGCTTGCAGAGGGGAGGAAAGTCCGGGCTCCATAGGGCAAAGTGCCAGATAACGTCTGGGCGGCGTGAGCCGACGGAAAGTGCAGCAGAAAGTATACCGCCTAAGCGCTTCGGCGCCGGTAAGGTTGAAAAGGTGCGGTAAGAGCGCACCGCGTGGGTGGCAACACTCCACGGCGATGGTAAACCCCACTCGGAGCAAGACCAAATAGGGACCTGTTAGGCGTGGCCCACGCTAGGTCCGGGTAGGTCGCTGGAGGTTAGGAGTGATCCTAATCCTAGATGAATGACTGTCCACGACAGAACCCGGCTTATCGAAAGACTCATCCAATACCGAAAAGGCCGCTCTCAAATAGAGCGGCCTTTTTATTGGTCACTACCGCCTAATCTTTATATTTTTTATGGCACTCTATGCACTGGTTTCTGAGGGTGTGTAGTGTGTCTTGAAAACGCTTCAGATCGTCTGGAGTCTCTTCTGATAGTTGCTCGGTGGTTGCAACAAACTCCGCCATCATCGATTGAAATTCAGAACCCTCGCTCCAGATCGATGCATTAGCATCACCCCAGGGGGCTTTAGGTTCAAACTGGGAAGGTAATGGCTGTGTCGCTTTGGCTAGATTGGCCGAATACTTCTTGATCAGCTCTGGTTGAAAAGAGATTCGTTCTTTGGCCATATCGTCCAGTGGTGAAAAGTTACGCCGTACCTCTTTAAAGCTGTCAGTACGAAGCGAATGCCACTCTCTAAAATACTTCCCATCGGTCTCTTGGGTGTAGTGTTGGTAACCCAAATCGGATAAACCGATCATTGCCAGTAAACCGATCGTGATGATGGATATTTTTCTGTTCATGTCATTTGCCTGAATTGAGCTCTATTCATAGATTACAAATTTCGCTAGGGTAGCAACCCGTTTTGCGTTTGTGCCGTATACGATACCTCATGCGTAGCCGTTCAGGCAGATAATTTAACAATAGGTGTTAGGGTTTTGGTTAACGTTGGTTTTTTGGATGGTGGTGTAGGTCAGGAGATCTTTCAGCGTGCAGGTAAGCCGCGACACGCTCTCTGGTCTGTTGAAGTTATGATGAACCAGCCTGATATTGTTCGTGAGGTGCACTCGGATTATCTTAGTGCTGGTGCGAGAACACTCTGTCTAAATACCTACACCGCGACCCCAACTCGTCTCAAGCGAGCGGGTGTCACTCACCCTATTGAGTCCATCTACAGCTTGGCCAGCAAAACGCTAGAATCCATTCGTGAATCCTCTGACACTCATTTTGATATTGCAGGTGTGTTGGCTCCGATTGAGGGGAGCTATTTACCTAATCCGCCACGCAGCTACAAAAGTCTGTTAGATGAGTTTCGATTGATCTGTGCGCTTCAGCCAGAGGTTGATCTGTTAATGATCGAAACGATGAGCAACTCCACCGAAGCGCGCGCTGCATGCCGAGCGGCACAAGAGACTGGCAAGCCTTTCACTCTTGGTATTCGTGTTGAACCGAATGGTCTGTTGAGGTCAGGGGAGTCGATAGAGGATCTCTTAACCGCTGTGAAAGAGTTTGATCCGAATGGGTACTGGATCAACTGCTCTGCACCCGAGGAGGTGCCTTCAGCATTGAAACAGATCGCTGACCATCACAAACCCTTTGGTGCCTACGCTAATGGCTTCTCATCTGTTGAGCCCCTGGCTGCTGGTAACTCGGTTGCAGAATTGATGGAACGTAAAGATCTTACCCCGCATCAGTATGCCGAACTGGCTCTGGATTGGTTTGATACTGGTGCCCGGTTAATCGGTGGTTGTTGCGCGATCTCTCCCAAGCACATGCAGCAGACAGCTGAGCTGCTCTCTCTTCAGGGTGCGCAGTTGGTGCCGGTCTCACAGATCCTAAAACCCTAATCGCTACAACGCCACTAGGCGGTCGCTAGGTGTGCACCATTATGGTGCATAACCCTGCCCATTGACTGTGCATTTTTGGTGCGCACACTAAATCTATTTATATTTTATTCAATAAAAACATAGGTTTATATTTTCTGGTACCCTGTTTGCAGTAGCTTCATAACAAATATTTAGATGAACTGTTATGAGTCGACTACTGCTCTCTACCGATCTGGATGGAACCCTTCTAGATCACTACACCTACAGCGCCGCACCCGCGGACACACTTTTTCCGCTCTTAAATCGGCTGAATATCCCTTGGATTTTCAATACCAGTAAAACAGCACCTGAGTTGATTGCGCTGCGAAGCCAGTTGGCCAACCCACACCCCTTCAGTGTAGAGAACGGTGGAGCTATTTATCTGCCCAAGGGGAGTCAGCTAGCAGCTGATTTGGAGATGCAAGAGCACCTCGGGTTTAACGTTATCAATCTTGGTCTGACACGCTCTGAAATTTTGTCACGAGTTGAGCCTTTCAGATCGCAGTTCAACTTCTATGGTCTGTCGGAGATCTCTGCTGATGAGATGGCTGCTTTGACGGGGCTTTCGCTTGAACGGGCAGAGTTAGCTCTGGATAGGAACTTCAGCGAACCCCTGGTCTGGAGAGACTCTGAAGAGCAGCTTCAACGTTTTGCGCTATCTCTAGCGAAGGTGGGTATCCAAGTCGTTAAAGGGGGGCGTTTTGTCCACCTGCAAGGTGAAGTATCAAAAGCGCTCTCTCTTGAGTGGTTGATCGATCAGTATCAAACGCTTTGGAACAGCAGTGTCGAGAGTGTTGCGCTGGGTGATGGTGAGAACGATCGCGCGATGCTTGAGATGGCGGATATTGCCATACAGGTACGATCTCCCGTTCATAGCTTTCCAGTCATTAATGCCTCAGGTGAGGTGATTCAAACAGATCTTTGCGGGCCAGAGGGTTGGTATCAAGCGGTTAAGGCTTTGATCACTGATCGATTCCCCGATGCATTTTAATTTAGGAGTATTTCATGGGCGATTTTTATCAAAACGGTATCATTACAACGCTGCATAATTTGTCAGATAGACCGGTTGAGGCGCTTGAATCAGAGTTGCTGGAGTTCTCTAAGCAGCGGCCAATGGGGTTGATCCTACCCTGTCTCTACTCGGAGTTGGAGACCGAAGCGATGCCCAATATTCTTGAGCATCTCAAGCAGGTCCCCTACCTGTCACAAATCGTGATCGGTCTAGATAGGGCCGATGAACAGCAGTACCGTGACGCCTTAAAATTCTTCTCTGATCTTCCACAAAATACCAAAGTGCTCTGGAATGATGGTCCACGTCTGCGTGCCGTTGATGAGACTTTGCAAAGTCATCAGCTATCACCCGATCAACCCGGTAAGGGGCGGAACGTTTGGTTCTGTATGGGGTATGTATTGGCATCGGGTGTTGCCGAGTCTGTGGCAATGCATGACTGTGATATTTTGACCTACGACCGTTCACTGCTGGCGCGACTTATTTACCCAGTTGCCAATCCCAACTTCAACTACGAGTTCTGTAAAGGGTTCTATGCGCGGGTAGCAGACGGCAAGATTAATGGTCGGGTCAGTCGATTGTTGGTAACCCCGTTGTTAAGGGCATTGAAGAAAGTGTGTGGGCCGCTCGATTATCTGGAGTATCTAGACAGTTATCGCTACCCCTTGGCGGGCGAGTTCTCGTTCAGACGCGATGTGATAAATGATATTCGTATCCCATCCGATTGGGGTCTGGAGATTGGCGTATTAAGTGAGATGACTCGTAACTACTCTAATAACCGCCTCTGTCAGGTTGATATTGCCGACATCTACGATCATAAACACCAGGACATCTCGCTCGATAATGAGAATGCCGGACTCTCTAAGATGTCGATCGACATTACCAAAGCGGTGTTCAGAAAGTTGGCGACCAATGGCATTGTCTTTAATCAAGAGACTTTCCGAACCATCAAAGCGACCTACTTCAGGATTGCTCTCGATTTTGTAGAGACCTACCGCAATGACGCACTGATCAACGGTTTGAAGTTAGATGTTCACCACGAGGAGCAGGCTGTTGAGTTGTTCGCTCAAAACATTATGAAGGCGGGAACTCACTTCTTGGATCATCCAATGGAGACCCCTTTTGTACCAAGTTGGAACCGCGTGATAAGCGCCTGCCCAGATGTGCAGCAGATGATTTTAGAGGCGGTCGAAGCGGATATGAGCGAATTTGGGGAGGGTTGATCATGACAACACTAAACCACACTCCGCTTGAGCAGCGCGTAGCCGCACATCTTAATGCTCTCTACCCTGATAGGGATATTCATGAGCTGACCCAGCAGTGTCTAGAGGTTATGCAGGTCTCAGTGGATACTCCCTCTCCTGAGCCACATCGCAATATATGGGATCAGTCCGATGTCATGCTGATCACTTATGCTGACTCGCTTAGGAGAGAGGCAGAGGTGCCTCTTAAGACATTGAATGACTTTGTAAAGAATCGTCTAGCAGAGAGTATCTCGGTAGTTCATCTGCTGCCCTTTTTTCCATTCAGTTCCGATGATGGTTTCAGTGTCATGGACTACACCACGGTCAATCCTAGCTGTGGAGATTGGTCTGACATTCGATCCATGACCCAATCTTTTAAGGTTATGGGTGATCTGGTCATTAATCACTGCTCAAGTCGCAGCCTATGGTTTGAGAACTACAAAAAAGGGATTGATCCAGGGGCGGGCTACTTTTTTGAAGCCGAGCCGGAATGGGATCTGTCGCAGGTGGTGCGTCCCAGAACTTCGCCTCTACTTAAAGAGGTGCGTACTGTGAATGGCGAGAAGCACGTTTGGTGCACATTCAGTCACGATCAGGTTGATCTAGACTTTACCAATCCAGATCTACTGCTAGAGATTCTCTCGATCATACATCTCTATCTGGAGCAGGGGATACGTTGGTTCCGTCTAGATGCGGTGGCTTTTTTGTGGAAGGTGCCCGGAACCAGCAGTATCAACTTGCCAGAGACGCATGAAGTTATAAGGCTGCTACGACTGCTCATAGAGCACCACTCGCCGGACGCGGTCATCATTACCGAGACCAATATTCCTAATTCGGAAAACCTTACCTACTTTGGTAACGCCAATGAAGCACATCTGATCTATAACTTTTCACTTCCTCCGTTGCTGATTAATACCCTGGTGACAGGAGATTGCACTCATCTGAAACAGTGGTTGATGACCATGCCTCCCGCCCAATATGGCACAACCTATCTCAACTTTATCGCGTCACATGATGGTGTTGGCTTGCGACCGACTGAAGGGCTGCTGAGCGAATGGGAGATCGACAACCTAATTGGCACCATGCAGAGGTTTGGTGGTCGAGTTAGTTGTCGAACGGACGCCGAAGGAAACTCCAAGCCTTATGAGATCAATATTAGCCTTTGGAACGCTATGGCGGGCACGCATCAGTCGGGTCCTGATGGGCTTCAGTTTGCACGCTTTATCTGTGCAGCAGCAGTAATGATGGCGCTTGAGGGGGTTCCGGCTTTCTACATCCACTCACTGCTAGCGACCGAGAATGATGTCGAACGCATCGAGCATACGGGCAGCTTTAGATCGATCAATCGTCATGTGTGGGATGCTGATCGTTTAGAACAACAGCTCTCTGCAGAGACCCATCACAAAAAGGTGTTCGAAGCGATGCAAGCTCTACTGAAGGTTCGTCGAAAGCAGCCAGCTTTTCACCCCAACGCGACTATGTACACCTTGCACACAGGGGAATCGCTGTTTGCCTTCTGGCGTCAAAGTATCAATCGCTCCCAGAGTATTTTTGCCGTCTATAACATCACCAATGAGCCGCAGACCTTTAATTTGTCGCAGTTGAATCTGGTGATCACCGATGAGTGGATAGATCTCGTTAGTGGAGAGGTGTTTGATGACCGACTGGCACAAGTGACACTGCGCCCCTATCAATATCTTTGGTTGACCAATAAACCAGCCTAATTCTTTCAGTTATTTGGCGCATCGCATAAGCTTGACCTATTAGGGGTTGAGTAGAGCGATGATGCCAATGAAAGCCATAGTGTTTAGTGCCAGAAAAGATGAGAAGCGTTACCTGATCAACGCCTTTGGGGCTTCAGGTCATGAGGTGATGTTTGAAGAGGTACACCTTAATCGAAAAACAGCCGAGTTGGCGGTTGGTTTCGATGCGGTTGTCGTGTTCGTCAATGATCAGTTGGATGAGTCCTGTCTTGAAAGGTTGGCAGAGCTCAGCGTAAAAACAGTGGCGCTTCGTTGCGCAGGTTATAACAACGTCAATTTAGATGCCGCTAAACGCCTTGGTTTATCAGTTGTACGAGTGCCGGCCTATTCGCCATATGCGGTGGCTGAGCATGCTTTAACGCTTCTGATGACACTCAATCGACACGTTCACAAAGCCTACAATAGAGTGCGAGAGGGTAACTTTTTGCTGGATGGCTTGGTGGGGCGTGATATTCATCGCAAGACGGTCGGGGTAGTTGGCATCGGTAATATTGGTTCGGTCTTCTGCCAAATTATGAAGGGCTTTAACTGTCGTCTATTGGCCTATGATCCTAATCCCTCTCAAGATCTAATCGAGCAGGGCGTTGAGTACGTAGAGCTTGATAGTTTGCTAGAACAATCAGATTTTATATCGTTGCACTGTCCGCTTACGACTCAGACGCATCATCTGATTAGTGAGCGTGCTTTGGCACTGATGAAACCTAAGGCTATGTTGATCAATACCTCTCGTGGAGGTCTGGTTGATACCAAGGCGGTCATTAATGCACTTAAACAGGGTGGATTGTCGGGTCTAGCTATCGATGTTTATGAGGAGGAGGCGGATCTCTTCTTTGAAGATCAGTCTAATCAAGTCATTGCGGATGACGATCTGATGCGCTTGATGACCTTTCCCAATGTCATCGTAACTGGTCATCAGGCCTTTTTGACCGAAGAGGCATTAACTAACATTGCTCAGACAACGGCGAACAATCTAACTTGTCTGGAGCAAAAAGCCTCTTGTGAGAACCAGCTTGTTTAAAGGTAACCCATGATAAAAACCGTTTTTCTTGATCGATCAACGCTTGGTCCGACGGTCTCAATAACCAAGCCAAGTTTTGCTCATGATTGGATCGAGTATGATCGTACCGCGCAGTCTGAAGTGGTCGAGCGCCTGCGTGGCGCCCAGATTGCGATCTCTAATAAGGTGCCCATTCGTGCCGAGGCTTTTGAGCAGCTGCCTGACTTAAAGTTAATTGCCGTTGCCGCGACAGGTTATGACGTGATTGATGTGGAAGCCGCTCGTGCACATGGGGTTAGTGTGGTGAATGTCCGAGGCTATGCGACTAATACCGTCCCAGAGCATGTTTTAGCCCTCATGTTTGCACTGCGTCGTTCTATTGTTGGTTATCGTCAAGATGTGATTGATGGTGAGTGGCAGAGAGCTCAGCAGTTCTGCTTTTTTAACCACCCGATCAAAGACCTTGCTGGCACAACCATGGGAATCGTCGGTCGGGGTGCTTTGGGTAGCGCTCTGGGGCGTCTCTGTTCGGCACTTGGAATGAAGGTTCTCTATGCTGGACGTAAAGGTGAACAACACCCGCCTGAGGGTTACACCCCCTTCGATCAATTTCTGGCTCAAAGTGATGTGATCTCCCTTCACTGCCCGCTGACCCCTGAAACGCGTGGATTGATTGGTGTGGATGAGTTTGCGCAGATGTCTCGACAACCTATCCTGATCAATGCTGGTCGGGGTGGTTTGGTGGATGAACAGGCGTTAGTTGAAGCGATAAACAGTCAGCAGATTGCTGCAGCGGGCTTCGACTGCTTAACCTCTGAGCCAATCAATGACGACCACCCGTTTCACGCTATCCTCACCAGGCCAAATTTCATAGTGACACCTCATGTTGCCTGGGCAAGTGAAGAGGCGATGCAGACTTTATGGGATCAGTTGATCGGTCATATCGATAATTTCCACAAAGGTGAGCCAAGCAATTTGGTGAACTGATTCTCCTCTCTGGAAGATGTTCTCATGGCGGATGTCAGGCTGAAGGCCTGACACCGTCACTCCGTAGTTATTTTCTTGCACCGGCGACTGGCTTTAGCCTGTCACCCGCTCTCTTATTACGCGCGATATTTCTACTACCGCCCCGCTTTTACACCCCTAATAGATGAATTTATATCCACTTTTTTGAAGTTGCATTGCGGCTTGTGTGGGGCTATAGTGGCGTTGAGTGGTAAAAGGTGGGTTAAAGTGGGTCATTGTGGAGAAAAGGTGGGGGAGCCGGCTCTTCACGTGAGTGGTGATTTAAGTCGCAACTCAAGAGATTCACAGATAGGAGTGGTAACGAATGTTCCGTGGGGTCAACAAAATCAATTTGGATGCGAAGGGGCGCATGGCATTGCCTGCGCGCTATCGCGACCAAATTGCTGACTGCTGCGAGAACCAGTTAGTAGTTACCATCGATACAGAAACTCGCTGTCTACTTCTTTATCCGTTACCGGAGTGGGAAATCATTGAGAAGAAGATTGAGTCTCTACCAAGCTTTAACCCCGCGGCCCGCCGCATCCAGCGTCTGTTGATAGGTCATGCTACTGATCTTGAGCTGGATGCGAACGGCCGTTTTCTATTACCACAACCCCTTCGTGAATATGCGCAGATGGACAAGAAGTTGGTACTTCTTGGTCAGGGCCGCAAATTTGAGATCTGGAGCGAAGACCAGTGGTTAGCCGCTCGAGATCAATACCTGGCTGAGACCGATGAGTCGAGCGCTCTGCCAGATGATCTTCAAACGCTTTCGCTTTAGGGGGTGACTCAATGAGTGACTCTTTCAAGCACATCACAGTCCTTCTGAACGAAGCGGTCGACGCGCTGGTGCAAGATCCAGCTGGAATTTATGTCGATTGCACCTTTGGTCGTGGCGGCCACAGTGCGTTGGTGTTAGAGAGATTGAATGAAGAGGGTCGTTTAATTGCTATCGATAAAGACCCTGAGGCGATCGCTTTTGCTCATCAACGTTTTGCGGATGAGCCGCGTTTCTCAATTGAGCATGGCTCCTTCTCACGACTTCAATCCTTTATCGAAGCGCGTGGTTTAACGGGCAAGATTTCTGGCGTTTTGATGGATCTGGGTGTTAGCTCACCGCAGCTGGACGATCCCAAGCGTGGCTTCAGCTTCCAGAATGATGGTCCATTAGATATGCGGATGGATACAACGTCTGGCGAGAGTGCCGCGGACTGGATCAATCGTGCCTCTGAAAAAGAGATCGCCGATGTTCTATTTACCTATGGCGAAGAGAAGTTTGGTCGTCGCATGGCGGCGGCGGTTGTTCGTGAGCGAGAGATAGAGCCTATAACCACAACGGCTCGTTTGTCCTCGATCATTGCAGAAGCTAACCCTAAATGGGAGAAAGGCAAGAACCCAGCGACTCGTGCCTTTCAGGGGATTCGAATTCATATCAATAAAGAGCTTGAAGATGTTGAGCAGGTTCTTGATCAATCCCTAGAGGTGCTTGCTGTTGGTGGGCGTCTTGCAGTCATCAGTTTCCACTCGTTAGAAGATCGAATTGTTAAGCGCTTTATTCGTACTTATGTGAAAGGGGATGAGCATCTTCCTGCAGGTATACCGGTTACGCAGGATATGTTGAATCAACGGCTGAAGGCGATTGGTAAGGCGGTCAAAGCGGGCAAGGATGAGGTGTCTGATAACCCACGCTCCCGAAGTGCGGTGATGAGAATAGCGGAGAAACTCAAATGATCCCATTCTCTATACCCTTCAAGGATAGGCTGGCCATAAAGCAGAAGCCAAAGCAACAAACTAAAGAGCTGCCCATGTTAGAACTTGGTCAGCTTTTTGCACCTCTGGTCTCTGGCTTTTTATTGATTGCTTTCATCTTTATCTCAGCCTTGGCGGTGATCTACACCGCTTACGACTACCGTCGTCTGTTCAATCAGCATCAGGTCCTGGTGCGTCAAAGTGACGAGCTACGCATTGAGTGGGGGCAGCTGTTGCTAGAGCAGTCGGCTTGGGGCGCAAACAACCGAGTTGAAGTGTTGGCAGAGCAGCGCTTAGGCATGAAGATGCCTAAAGCTAATGAGATTAGGCTGGCGATCGATGAGTAACGAAGAGGTGGTACAGACTCAAGCGGCAAAAGGCTGGCGGCTGTGGTTGGTCTTCATTGCGCTCGTGCTAATCTCTGGTGTGATTGTCGCTAAGATGGTGTCGCTCTATACAGCGGAGCAGGCGTTTCTGCAGAAGCAGGGTGATGCTCGATCGCTTCGCACTCGCTTAACGCCTGCGCATCGCGGCTTGATTACCGATCGCCATGGTGACCCCTTGGCGGTCAGTGCACCGGTGGCGACCATTTGGGCTGACCCTAAAGAGACTGATCTACAAAATTCAAACTTGCCTCAGTTGGCTCGTCTGTTGAGTCTTAACCCGCAATCACTACTCAACTCTCTAAAAGAGAATCCATCACGCCGCTTCATGTACCTTAAACGACAGGTGACGCCTGAATTGGCAGAGCATGTGAATGATCTCAATATTCGTGGTATCCATGTCGATCAAACCTTCCGTCGCTTCTACCCGACCGGCGAAGTGTCAACTCACTTAGTTGGGTTCACAAATGTGGACGGAAAAGGGCAAGAGGGCTTTGAGTTGGCCTTTGATGAGATGCTGCATGGCGAACCTGGTCGAGCGCTGGTTCTTCAGGATCGCAAGGGACGCACCATCAAACACCTAAAATCTCTGCAGGAGGCAGATCCAGGTGAAGATTTAGCGCTCAGTATCGATCTGCGTTTACAGTATTTAGCCTACCGTGAGCTCAAAGACGCGGTTCAGACGCATAAGGCCGATTCGGCATCGGCAGTTATTCTCGATGCTCGTACTGGTGAGGTATTGGCCCTAGTTAATCAGCCCTCTTACAACCCGAACGATCGCCGAAATTTAAACCCTAACGGGCTGCGTAATCGTGCAGTTACCGATATTTTTGAACCGGGCTCAACGATGAAGCCGATCACAGTTGCCGCCGCCTTAATGAGTGGCGATTACCAGTTTGAAGATGTGATCGATACCTCCCCAGGTTATATCCGAGTTCGAGGTTCATCCATTCGTGACCACCGTAATTACGGTGAATTGGATATGACAGGCATCATCACCAAATCGAGTAACGTCGGTGTCGTTAAGCTGGCGCTATCGATGGAGAGTGACGCGGTTCGTAACCTGATGTTTAACATGGGACTGGGTCAGCCCACCAATACCGGTTTTCCAGGCGAGCGCTCAGGTGTGCTGCCTTTCCTAAGTGAACGTCAAGAGGTAGAACGTGCGACCTTGTCCTACGGATATGGTCTATCGGTGACGCCGCTGCAGTTAGCTCAATCGTACATTCCCTTCGCGAATCGGGGCGTCAAACTGCCTGTATCACTTTACAAGTTGGACGAAAAGCCCAAGGGTGAGCGCGTGATGCCAGCCGAGGTGGCTACCCAGGTGCTTGGCATGATGGAAACGGTTGTTACGCCAATTGGTACGGCTAAACAGGCCGCAGTGACCGGCTACCGTGTTGGGGGTAAGACGGGTACAGCTCACAAAGCCGTTGCTGGCGGTTACGCAGAAGATGCCTATGTCTCAGTATTTGCCGGCATCGCACCGATCAGTGATCCTCGAATTGTCATGGTGGTGATGGTCGATAACCCTAAAGGCCAAGAGTATTACGGTGGTGCGGTGGCTGCGCCCGTCTTTTCACGAGTGATGGGCGGTGTGCTGCGCTTAATGAATATCCCACCCGATAATTGGGAAGAGGCCAGTATGCAGGTGGCTTCAAAATGACCCAGTTATCACTGCAGTGGAATCTTAATGAACTCCTAATGCCATTTGGCCTAAGGAGCTCTGATGTTTCTGTTACGCGACTATCGCAAGACAGTCGTGAAGATCAGTCCGGCTCACTGTTTGTGGCGCGTTCGGGTGCCAACTACAGTGCATGCGATTTCGCTGAGCAGGCCGTTACCAAAGGGGCTAAAGCGGTTCTGTTGCAGGGTACGGTAGCCGATGCATCACAATTAGCTGAAAAACTGAATGTTGAGGTGATTGCTTGGCAGCCTGAGATCTGCTCTTTGGCTCAGCTAGCGGATCGTTTTTACCGCTCACCCTCTCGTTCGATGACGCTGGTCGGTATTACCGGTACCAACGGTAAAACTTCCTGTGCTCACTTCCTTGTTCAACTGCTCTCACTATTGGGCCGTCGTGCCGCTATGTTGGGCACGATCGGTATTGGCTTTTTAGACGATCTTAAGGTCTCTAGTCATACCACGCTGGATCCGATAGCGTTGCAAAGAACTCTGGCAGAGTTGCTTAAAGCGGGCGCTGACAGTGTCGTGATGGAGGTGTCGAGCCACGCCATTGATCAGGGGCGAATCGATCAGCTAGCCTTTGATTTAGTGGCCTACACCAATCTGTCACGTGACCACCTGGACTACCATGGTTCGATGGAGGCTTATGCCGCCGCCAAAGCGAAGTTGTTTGACGCCTATGGGGTGCCGCTGCAATTGGTCAATGCCGATGATGAGTACGCGGCAACTTTGTTAAATAGGCCAACCGACGCAAGGCGCTTGAGTTTCTCTACGACATCGAAATCAGCGGATGTCGCTTCGTTCGACCCTAAGTTTAGTGCCAAAGGACTCTCATTTACGCTAGAGATGATGGATCAAACCATCAGGGTAGACGCACCACTGATGGGTAGCTTTAACCTCTCCAATCTGACTCTGGTGATCGGTGCAGCGGCGATGCTGGGTTATGACCTAAGTGATGTAGAGCGATCTGTCTCTAAAGTTCAGCCGGTGCCGGGTCGTATGGAAGTAGTCTCTAACGCAACCGAGCCTTGTGTCATCGTTGATTATGCCCACACGCCGGATGCGTTAGAGAAAGCGCTAACCGCCTGTCGAGAGCATTTGGCCGGTGGCGAATTGCTGACTCTGTTTGGCTGCGGCGGTGACCGTGATCGTGGAAAACGCCCAATGATGGCAGCCATTGCCGAGCAGTTGGCGGATCGGATTTGGGTGACCAGTGACAACCCTCGCACCGAAAACCCTCAAGCGATTATTGATGAAGTGATGCAAGGTTTTGCTGGCGTTAAGCCTGTCTTTGAAGTGATCGGTCGTGCCGATGCGATTGATCAGATTATTGCTCAGGCATCGGTTAACGACATCGTTTTGATCGCCGGTAAAGGTCACGAAGATTATCAAGAGATCAATGGCGAACGCCTGCCCTTCTCAGATCAAAAACAGGCTCTGTCAGCATTGAGAGGAGGTGTCACACTATGATGCGCGATTACTCTCTGATAGAGCTTGCGGCCTTATTAAACGCTGAACTTAAAGGTTCAGATACAAAGATTGAACGTGTGATTACTGACAGTCGCAAAGCCTGTTCGGGTGATCTCTTCGTCGCTCTAAAAGGAGAGCGATTTGATGCTCATGCGTTCGTTGAACAGGTTAGTCAGCAAGGTGCATCGGCCGCTGTTGTCGATCATCCACTCGAGCTGCCTATTGCTCAGCTAGTCGTAGCCGATCCCCGAATAGCATTGGGACAACTGGGTGCACTGAATCGTCAGCAATTTTCTGGTCAGTTGGTTGCTGTGACAGGAAGTGCCGGTAAAACCAGTGTTAAAGAGATGCTCGCATTGATGTTCTCCTCGCTGGCGCCCACTTTGGCTACTCAGGGCAATTTGAATAATGACATTGGTGCACCACTGACCCTGCTTGAGCTCTCACCCGAGCATCAGTTTGCAGTGATTGAATTGGGTGCTAGCGCAGTCGGTGAGATCGATTACACCGCTGCACTGACTCAGCCAAATATCGCCATTCTTAACAATGCAATGGAAGCCCATGTAGAGGGGTTCGGTAGCCTTGAGAATATCGTGCAGGCTAAGTCAGAGATCTATAACGGCCTCGTTGAGAGCGGAGTCGGAATCGTTAATTTAGATGATCCGCATGCCCAGGTTTGGACAGATAAGCTGGATCGTTTGAATAAGCGCTGGATCGGTTTTGGTTTGAATGAATCGGCAGAGTTATCCGCAACGAATCTGAGAGTGAATGACCAGGGTTGCTTTGGATTTACTCTGACATATCAAGGCAATCAATACGCTGTTCAGCTCTCTGTTATGGGGCGTCACATGGTCTTCAATGCGCTTGCAGCCCTTGCTGCTTGGGTCGCTTCGGGTCAGCCCATTGCCAGCGCAATCAAACCGCTGCAAAACTACACAGGGTTCAAGGGGCGCCTGCAGGTTCATTCACTCAAGCCCTCTCTTGCATTGATTGATGACTCCTACAACGCTAGCCCTTCCGCCGTTAAAGCCGCCATCGATACTCTGATGACTCTGGATGGCGAGCACCTGCTTGTCCTCGGAGATATGGCCGAGTTGGGTGCTGACGCGGAGGCGCTTCATTCAGAGATCGGTCGTTATGCCAAGCAGCAGGGGGTTGATCGTCTGATGGCAACGGGTCCTCTGATGGCCAATGCGGTGTCAGCTTTCGGCGAAGGGGCGAGTCATTTCGCTTCGCGTGATGAATTGATTACTGAGTTAACACATAACCTGCCTAAAGAGGGTGCTCTGCTGGTTAAAGGTTCACGAAGTGCAGCGATGGATCGTGTCGTCGATGCACTAATAGAGATGGAAAAATAGTATGTTGGTCTACTTAGCAGATTACCTTTCTCAGTTTTATAGCGGCTTCAATGTCTTCAAGTACATTACGCTGCGCGGCATTATGGGTGTGTTAACGGCCCTCGCCATGGCGCTTTGGATGGGACCTCACCTGATTAGAAAGCTTCAGATAAAACAGATAGGACAGGCTGTTCGCAACGATGGGCCAGAGTCACACCTAAGCAAAGCTGGCACACCGACTATGGGCGGTGCGCTGATTATTCTAGCGATTATCACCAGTACCTTACTCTGGTCAGACTTAACGAACCCCTATGTTTGGGTGACGCTGTTTGTACTGGTGGTGTTTGGTGCTGTTGGCTGGGTGGATGACTGGCGCAAAGTCATTGAAAAAGACTCACGAGGTCTGCCTGCAAAGTGGAAATACCTGTGGCAATCTGTGGGCGGTGCCGCGGCCGCTGTGGCGCTCTTTTGGTTGGCCGAAACACCCGCTGAAACCGATCTCTTGATTCCGTTCTTCAAAGATACCGCGCTGTCACTGGGTCTGCTTTTTATACCCTTCGCCTATTTTGTCATTGTCGGAAGTTCCAACGCAGTCAACCTAACCGATGGTTTGGACGGCTTAGCCATTCTTCCGACGGTTATGGTGGCCGGTGCACTGGCGGTTTTTGCCTACCTGACGGGTCACGTTAAGTTTGCAGAGTACCTCAATATCCCTTACATCCCTGGCGCCGGTGAGTTGATCATTCTGCTCGGCGCCATTATTGGTGCCGGTTTAGGATTCCTCTGGTTTAACACCTACCCAGCGATGGTCTTTATGGGCGATGTAGGTGCACTCGCGCTAGGCGCTGTATTGGGTGTGGTCGCGGTTATTGTTCGCCAAGAGCTGGTACTTCTCATTATGGGCGGAATTTTTGTGCTGGAAACGGTCTCAGTCATTCTGCAAGTGGCGTCGTTCAAATTGACGGGGCGTCGCATCTTTAGAATGGCTCCAATCCATCACCACTTTGAGTTGAAGGGTTGGCCTGAGCCACGAGTCATCGTCCGTTTCTGGATCATCAGTTTTGTACTGGTGTTGATCGGCTTAGCCTCATTAAAAATACGATAGGAAATAACGTGTCACTGATTACCAGCGATAAGCGCAGAATCATTATTGGCCTAGGTCAAACTGGCCAGAGCATCGCACGCTTCTTTGCAAGTCGTGGTCTGCCGTTTGCCGCTTGTGATACACGTGAGACAGCTGCTGCAATTGATGCATTCCGTCATCAGTACCCTGAAGTTGAGCTACAAACCGGTCCGCTCAATGGTGAATGGCTGAGTCAGGCAGATGAGCTAGTGATCAGTCCAGGTGTCGCTAAAGATCAGCCTGCGATTCAGGCAGCCATAGCATCGGGTGCTAAATTGATCGGTGATATTGATCTGTTTGCTCGCGAGGTAACGGCTCCGATCATTGCGATTACCGGTTCCAATGGTAAAAGTACCGTTACGACGCTAGTTTGGCAGATGGCCGTCGATGCTGGATGCCGTGCAGAGATTGGCGGTAACATTGGTATTCCGGTTCTGGATCTATTAGCCAAGCCGGCTGCCGATCTCTATGTTTTAGAGCTCTCCAGTTTTCAACTTGAAACCACACATGATCTCAAAGCATCAGCAGCGACCGTATTGAACATGTCGGCAGATCATATGGATCGTTATGACGGTATGCAGGGGTATCATGCAGCGAAACACCGCATCTATCGCCACTGTCAGCAGGCGATTTTTAATCGTGAAGATGCTCTTTCAAGACCTCTAGTACCGAACAGCACTAAACAGACCTCCTTTGGTTTGGGAGCGCCCGACCTTAATCAGTACGGCCGATTGATGGTTGAGGGTAAGCCTTGGTTAGCAAAAGGTGCTGAGGCCCTTATGCCAGTTGCCGATATGAAGATGCGTGGCGAACACAATGAGTTGAACGCATTGGCGGCTCTGGCTCTGTGCGAATCTCAGGGACTGAAACTATCGTCCCTTTTAAAGACCCTGTCTCAATTCCCGGGACTCGAACACCGCTGTCAGTGGATTGCAGAGCGAGAGGGTGTCAGCTGGTTCAACGACTCTAAAGGGACTAATCTTGGCGCTACACTGGCTGCCGTTGTGGGTCTTGGAGAGACGCAAGAACGCACACACTCATTAATCTTGATCGCGGGTGGACAAGCTAAAGGTCAGGATTTTTCGGGCCTAAAACTACCTAGCCAACGCTACTTAAAATCACTCATTCTGATCGGGGAAGATCGCCAACAGATGGCCGATGAGATCGGTTTTGAAGCAACCTGTTTTGCCGATTCATTGATGGACGCAGTGCGTTTGGCTGAGTCTCAAGCAGAGTCGGGTGATGCGGTTCTGTTATCCCCAGCTTGTGCAAGTTTCGATATGTTCACAGGGTTTGAAGATCGTGGTCATCAGTTTGTGGCGGCCGTGAGAGAGGTGTTGTCATGCGATTAACACTTCCCCATTATAGTAAGCTTTGGAATTTTAAATTGCCTGCGGAGCTGCGTGTTCCTCAGGGCACTTTACCTTTCGATCCACTGTTGATGATGAGTATGCTAGCACTGATGCTGACAGGCCTTGTCATGATCTCTTCAGCCTCTATGGATGTTGCAGCGGCTAAATTTGGTGGGCCATTCTTCTTCATTTTTAGGCACGGCCTATTTGTTGTGGCAGCGCTGTTAGTGGTTGCACTGCTGGTGAGAATTCCCATTACTGTTTGGGAGCGTTTCTCAGTCTGGCTGCTCTTCTTGGGACTGTTGTTGCTGTTGATTGTTTTAGTGCCTGGCATCGGCCGCGAGGTCAATGGTAGTCAGCGTTGGATAGGACTGGGTAGCTTCAATCTACAGGCCTCAGAGGTCGCTAAGGTCTGTATGGTGATGTTTATTGCGGGCTATCTGGTGCGCCGTCTACACGAGGTTAGATCGACTTGGAAGGGGGTTGTGAAACCTGCTATTCCACTGGCGTTCTATGTTTTTGCACTCTACCTAGAGCCGGATTACGGTGCCATCGTTGTTACAACTGCAACGGTTATGGGCATGATCTTCCTGGGTGGAATGCGACTGTTACAGTTAGTTACTGTTGTTGGCGTTGTCGGAGTGTTGGTCGGTGCGATGGCGTTGACTCAAACTTACCGTTTGAAACGTCTGCAGTCTTTCTCGGATCCTTGGGCGGATCCATACGGTGCTGGCTATCAGCTCTCTCAAGCGCAGATCGCTTTTGGTCGCGGAGAGTGGTTTGGAACCGGTCTTGGTAACAGCGTACAAAAACTCTTCTACCTACCCGAAGCCCATACAGACTTTGTCTACTCAGTTCTCGCGGAAGAGCTCGGTCTGATCGGTGCCATGGCGGTTGTTGTTTTGTATGTGGTTTTAATCGCTCGAATCTTCTTGATCGGTCGCCAGGCTGAGAAGCAGCAACGCTTTTTTATGAGCTACATCTCCTACGGTTTCGGGTTCATTCTTGCGGGTCAGGCGATGATCAATATCGGTGTGAACGTGGGCGCATTGCCAACCAAAGGTCTGACGTTGCCGCTGATGAGTTACGGTGGTTCATCGCTGATTATCTGTGCGGCGATGATCGCCATCGTGCAGCGCGTGGATTATGAGCTGAAACGTGAGCGTCTGGGGATGAAGCCCGTCGAGAGCCGTTGGAGTCGATTCTGGTCACGCTGGACACAGGAGGCCTCTCATGAGTCAGTCTAAACGCCTACTCATTATGGCCGGCGGTACCGGCGGGCATGTCTACCCAGCACTTGCCGTGGCTGATCTGTTGCGTGCTGAGGGTCACCAGGTGGAGTGGTTAGGTTCTGTTCGTGGCATTGAAAATCGAGTGGTCCCTGAAGCGGGCATTAGGTTGCATGCCATTAATGTCTCAGGCCTAAGAGGGAAAGGCAAACTGAGCCTTATTGCTGCGCCTTTCAAATTAATTAAGGCGCTATGGCAAGCCTATAAGGTAGTAAAACAGGTTCAGCCAGATGCCGTTCTGGGTATGGGTGGTTTTGCGTCGGGGCCTGGAGCCCTGGCCGCTTGGCTACTCAATAAGCCTCTAGTGATTCATGAGCAAAATGCGGTCGCTGGATTGACCAATACACAGTCTCGTCGATTTGCTAAACGTGTACTCCAAGCCTTTCCCAACGCCTTTAAATCGGGCGCACAAGGTGAAGTGGTCGGCAATCCTATTCGTGGCCCTATCTTGGATGTTGCAGCACCTTCTGAACGGTTTGCAGGGCGAAGCGGGGCCATTAATTGCCTAGTAGTGGGGGGCAGTCTTGGGGCATTAGCGATCAACGACTTGGTACCTCAAGCTGTGGCTAGGTTGTCATCTGAAGAGCGTCCCAATCTGTGGCATCAATCTGGACCGACGCACATTGAACGTTGCCAACAGGCTTATGCAGATGCCGGTGTTGAAGCTGAGGTCGTGCCCTACATTGAATCCATGGATGAGGCTTATGCCTGGGCTGATCTGGTGATCTGCCGAGCGGGGGCATTAACCGTCTCTGAAATTGCGATAGCCGGTGTGCCTGCTCTGTTTATTCCCTTCCCTCATGCGGTTGATGACCATCAAACAGCAAACGCTCAGTATTTGGTTGACGCAAAGGGTGCAGACCTAATTGCACAAAAGAATTTAACAGCCGAGGGACTCTCTCTATGGCTGAAACAACATCAATCTCGAACCGATCTGTTGGCCATGGCTAACGCTTCGCGTTCTCAGGCGAAACCAGACGCAACCCGTCAGGTCGCTGATATCTGTTTGGAGGTGGCCCTATGAGCCCAAAAGCCGGACATCGTAAAGAGTATGAAGTGCCAGAGATGCGCCGTATTAACCGAATCCACTTTGTGGGCATCGGAGGTGTGGGTATGTGTGGCATCGCCGAAGTGTTATTGAACCAGGGTTATGCTATCTCCGGTTCTGATATCCGTGAGTCGGCAGTGACCAATCGACTTCAGTCACTCGGCGCGACCATTTTTATTGGCCATGCGGCTGAGAATGTCGAGGGGATAGATGTCCTAGTCACCTCAACAGCGGTCGATCAAACCAATCCAGAAGTTGCCCGCGCCAAAGAGCAGTTAATACCGGTTGTTCGTCGTGCTGAAATGTTGGCCGAGTTGATGCGCTACCGCCATGGGATTGCAGTGGCAGGCACACACGGTAAAACAACGACGACCAGTTTGGTTGCTTCTATTCTCGCAGAAGCGCAACAGTCACCCACCTTTGTGATCGGCGGTCGTCTAACCAGTGCAGGCACCAATGCTCAGCTTGGGCGCAGTCGTTACTTAGTCGCTGAAGCGGATGAGTCTGATGCCTCATTCCTGCACCTGCAGCCGATGGTGGCGATTGTCACCAACATCGATGCTGATCATATGGATACCTACGACGGTGACTTCGGCAAGTTGAAGCAGACCTTTATCCGTTTTCTGCAGAATCTCCCATTTTACGGACTGGCCGTTATGTGTATCGATGATCCCGTCGTGCGCGAATTGATGCCAGAGGTTGGGCGCCCCATGCTCAGTTATGGCTTCTCTGAAGATGCAGACTTCCAAGCTTATGACCTAGAGCAGAATGGACTGCAGAGCCGTTTTAAGGTGAGACGTCCAGGTGGACTAAGTGATCTTTCGGTCTGTCTAAATATGCCAGGACGCCACAACGTATTGAACGCACTCGCTGCAATTGCCGTTGCAACGGATGAAGAGATCGACGATGCGGCGATCTGTCGTGCATTGGAGAAGTTCGAAGGCGTCGGACGTCGGTTCCAAGTATTGGGTGAGCTGCCACTGGAGAGCGGTAGTGTGACACTGGTCGATGATTATGGTCATCACCCACGTGAGGTTCAAGCGGTGATCAGTGCGGTTGAAGAGGGCTGGCCGGGTCGTCGCTTAGTGATGGTCTATCAGCCTCACCGCTACACACGTACGCGTGATCTCTATGAAGATTTTGTTCAGGTGTTGCAACGTCCCGATCAGCTACTGCTGCTTGAGGTCTATGCAGCCGGTGAGGAGGCGATTCCAGGCGCGGACACACGTTCCCTCTGCCGTTCTCTGCGTCAACGTGGCAAAGAGCCCATTTTTGTTGAATCAAATGAGCACATAGCCGAGATGTTGAAAGAGGTTCTGCAACCGGGTGATCTGCTTCTGACTCAGGGTGCAGGGAACATCACAACGCTGGCTCACCAGCTACGTGAACACTGGGGTGAGGTCTAAGTCTGATGGCTGAATCGATTACTAAATACTCCAAACAAGAGCTGCAAAGCCTAGGTCGTGTCGCCGTTATCATGGGTGGCAATGCGTCAGAACGTCAGGTATCTCTGAACAGTGGTAATGCGGTATTAGCGGCGCTGCAGAGTGCCGGTGTCGATGCGTTCGCACTGGATTTGACAGGTAATGGACAGAACCCATTAACTCAATTAGTGGAAACCGAATTTGATCGCGCGTTTCTGATTGTCCACGGGCCTGGTGGAGAAGATGGCCAGCTACAAGGCGCTCTTGAACTGATCAATAAGCCTTACACCGGCAGCGGCGTCGCAGCCTCTGCGGTGGGAATGGATAAGATGCGCACCAAGCAGCTCTGGTTAGGTGCCGGTCTACCCACTCCAGCCTATGCGTCGCTTTGCCCAAGCAGTGACTTTGATCAGATCGTTGAGGATCTCGGACTGCCTCTGATGGTGAAACCCGCTAATGAGGGGTCGAGTATTGGCATGAGTCGTGTCAGCAGCGCTCAAGAGTTACGTGATGCTTATGCTGTGGCGGCTCAGTTTGATAGCCGAGTGATCGCCGAACAGTGGGTCAATGGTCCTGAGTTCACCGTCGCAATTCTAAATGGCCGTGCACTGCCCATTATTCGCCTTGTGACACCCCATGAGTTTTACGACTTCGATGCTAAGTACCAAGCGAATGACACTCAATACCTGTTTGATACCGGTTTGGATAACGAGCAGATCGAAGAGATGCAAGGTCTGGTTGAGCAGGCTTTCCATGTAGTCGGTTGTAGTGGTTGGGGGCGCGTGGATTTGATGATGGATCAAGCGGGTCAGTTTCAGTTGTTAGAGGTAAATACCACACCGGGTATGACCGATCACAGTCTGGTGCCTATGGCGGCAAAACAGGCCGGAATTAGTTTTAGTGAACTCTGTGTCGAAATTGTGATGGAGGCTCGATAGTCGTGGCCTTCAGCCTACCTTGGAAAAAAACGATCCCCACTCAAGTGGCTGAGATCGTTGAGACTCAACAGTCAGCTGCGCAAGAGGCGGAGATCCTCTTTGAGCGAGCTGATCGTTTGGTTGAGTCCGAGGTGGCAAATGAGTCGGATTGGATCTGGAAGCCGGTGTTGGTACTGACCATCTGCGGGATTTTGCTGTCACTGATATTCACAGCGGTTCGCGAGTATACCCAGTGGTTGAATCGTCCTGTAGAGACCGTTGTTGTCGATGGAGCAACCCGTCACATCGATAAAACTGTCATCGCGAATCAGGTAGCAGCGGGTATCAATGGACGCATTTTGGAGCTCGACCTTGGCGCCATTCAAGAGCGACTTGTTGAGGAGCCATGGATCAATGAAGTTGAGGTGCGCCGAGCTTGGCCACCGGCTTTACAAGTGAAGTTGATTGAAGAGGTTCCTGTTGCACGTTGGGGAAATCGAGGCTTATTGAATCACCAGGGTGACATCTTCTGGCCAGAGAGGGTCGATGCTTATCAAGCCCTGCCCGAGTTGTCAGGACCGTCCCACGAGACGGTTCGAATTATGCAGCAGTTTAGGGATCTAAACTCACTGTTTATTCGATCGGGTATTACCTTGGCTGGACTGGAGTTGGAGTCTCGAGGTGCTTGGACACTGCATCTCAATAATGGAATCAAAGTGGTCGCAGGTCGAGATGACCTGATGCCCAGACTAAGGCGCTTCATACAGGTCTATGAAACGCAGCTGGTTAAGCAGCAAGAGTCAATTGAAGAGGTTGATATCCGTTACACCAATGGTGTGGCGGTTAAATGGAAAAAGGGTTCAGGAACCAAGCGTTCCTAAAACAGGTTTTCACGACTCAATCAGCAGAATTTGAGCGAGGGTATTTAAATGCTTCATCTCTATTGGGGAATAGAGTTGAAAGGGGGAGAGAAGATGTTTCAGTTAATTGATCAGGCTGCAGAAGGCGCAAAGATCAAAGTGGTCGGCATCGGGGGTGGCGGCGGTAACGCGGTTGCTCATATGCGTACACAAGCCATGGATGGGGTTCAGTTTATCTGTGTGAATACTGATGCCCAGGCGTTGAGTGATATTACTTTGAGTGAGGCGCTGCACATTGGTCGCGAAACGACCAATGGTCTTGGCGCGGGTGCTAATCCAGAGGTTGGGCGTGCCGCGGCTCAAGAGAGTCGAGCTGCGATTGCTGAACAGTTGGCGGGTGCCGATATGGTGTTCATTACGGCCGGCATGGGCGGTGGTACAGGTACCGGGGCAGCGCCAGTGGTTGCCGAGGTTGCACGTGAATTGGGTGCGCTGACGGTTGCGGTCGTGACTAAGCCGTTTAAGTTTGAAGGCAAGAGCAGAATGCGCATTGCGGATCAGGGTATCTCTGAGCTTAAAGAGGCGGTTGACTCGTTGATTATAATTCCCAACGAGAAGTTGATGAGCGCGCTTGGTAGTAAGGTGACGTTGATCAAAGCCTTTGCGGAAGCCAATAATGTTCTTAAAGGGGCGGTCGAGGGCATCTCTGATCTGATCACTCGTCCTGGTATGATCAATGTCGACTTTGCCGATGTACGTACTGTGATGACAGAGATGGGCATGTCGATGATGGGCACTGGCCGAGCATTAGGTGATGAGCGTGCTCGAATTGCGACAGAGCAGGCGGTTCAAAGTCCTCTTTTAGAAGGGGTTGATCTTAAAGGGGCTAAGGGTGTCTTGGTCAATGTAGCGGCAGGCAAAGATCTAAGCCTGGGTGAGTTTTCGGAAGTGGGTGATCTGGTTGCAGAGTACGCCGCTGAAGATGCCACTATCGTGGTCGGCACGGTAGTCGATGAAACTCTGGGAGACGAGATTAAGGTTACGGTTGTAGCAACAGGGTTAAGTTCTACTCAGCAGAGCGTTATACCGGAACCTGTGTTGGTTGTTGAAAACAGAGAGCCTAAAGCGAAATTGGACATCAATACGTTCGAGCTTCCGGAGATTCTGAAGCGAACTAATCTTGAAGCTCTGCTGGATAAGCCGGAGCCTGAAGATCCCTACGCGGATCTCGATTACTTAGATGTTCCGACCTATCTTCGTCGCTGAACGGAACCTGAATATTTTTTGAGTAAACGCTAGGAAGCGGGGTGGCTTTCCTTTATGATGTGCTGTTAATACGTCATAACTGGATTGGTTGCCCCCGCGGATGATTAAACAGCGCACACTCAAAAACAGCATTAAAGCGACAGGTATCGGCCTGCATTCAGGTCAAAAAGTCTACCTGACCTTGCGCCCAGCCCCTGTTAATACGGGTATTATCTTCCGTCGTGTGGATCTTGATCCCGTGGTTGAAATCCCTGCTGTTGCGCACAATGTCTCTGACACCACGCTGTCTACCAACATCTCTATGGGCGGCGCTCGTGTCGCGACGATTGAGCACCTTCTATCTGCTCTGGCGGGACTTGGTATCGATAATGCCTACATCGAGTTGAGTGCTGAAGAAGTCCCTATTATGGATGGCAGTGCCGCTCCTTTTGTTTTCTTGGTTCAGTCTGCCGGTATTGAAGAGCAGAACGCGCCTAAACAGTTCATCCGTATCCTTAAAGAGGTTCAGGTTGAACACGAAGGTAAGATTGCTAAATTCCTTCCGTTCAATGGATTTAAAGTCGGCTTTCAGATTGAGTTCGATCACCCAGTATTTGAAAACCGTACTCAGCATGCTGCCCTCGATTTTTCGAGCACCTCCTTTGTTAAAGAGGTGGCACGTGCGCGTACTTTTGGTTTTATGCGTGATATCGAATACCTACGTTCTCAAAACTTGGCGTTGGGTGGCAGCTTTGATAACGCAATCGTTGTTGATGACTACCGTATCCTCAATGAAGATGGCCTTCGTTACGAAGATGAGTTCGTTAAGCACAAGATTCTTGATGCAGTCGGTGATCTCTACCTACTCGGTAAGAGCTTGATCGGTGAGTTCTACGGCGATAAATCAGGTCACTTCCTGAATAACCGTCTGCTTCGTACGCTTCTAGAAGATGAATCTGCATGGGAAGTGGTGACCTTCGAAACTGACGATCACAAAGCCCCCATTTCATATCAGCGTCCAGCAGCTGCTGTCTGATTGAACAAAACATGTTATAAAACAGGGCCGACTTAGATCGGCCCTATTTTTTTGCAAAATAGCTAAGGGTTTACTCAGTAAAAGGTTGTTTTTAGGCTGAGTGCCCCCATAAAAAACTTAATTAATAATGACTCACTAGTTGACCCAATCATGCTTACCTCTTTCCTCTCTAAAATTTTCGGCAGTAAAAACGATCGTGAACTTAAACGTATGGGCCGCATCGTTAAACAAATTAACGAACTAGAACCCGAGTTTGAATCACTCAGTGACGAGGGGATCAAAGAGAAAACGGCTCAATTTAGAGAGCGACTCGAACAGGGAGAGTCTCTAGATAAGCTCCTACCTGAAGCCTTTGCCAACTGTCGAGAAGCGTCAAAACGCGTGATGGGTATGCGCCACTTCGACGTTCAGTTGATCGGTGGTATGACACTGCATGATGGCAAAGTGGCTGAGATGCGCACCGGTGAAGGTAAAACTCTGGTCGCTACGCTTGCGGTCTATCTAAACGCAATCTCTGCCAAAGGTGTTCACGTCGTAACCGTCAACGACTATCTTGCAAGTCGTGATGCAGAGTGGATGCGTCCACTCTACGAAGCACTGGGTCTATCAGTGGGTGTCGTTGTGTCAAGTCAGGATGGTGAGACCAAACGCGCTGCCTATGCCTGTGATATCACCTACGGTACCAATAACGAATTTGGTTTTGACTACCTGCGCGACAACATGGCGTTCAATCTGACCGATAAGGTTCAGCGTGATTTCAACTTTGCCGTGGTCGATGAGGTGGACTCGATTCTGATCGATGAAGCACGTACCCCGTTGATCATCTCAGGTCCTGCTGAAGACAGTTCAGAAACCTACAAAGCGATCAACACACTGATTCCACATCTGACTCAATTTGAAGGTGAGATTGATGTCAAAGATGAGACGCAGGTGATCAATGAAGATTTCCACGTCGATGAGAAGAACCGTACCGTTGAGTTGACCGAAGCGGGTCATGAAAAAGTTGAAGGCATGTTGATCGAAGCGGGTCTTCTTGCGGAAGGCGATAGTCTCTATGCTCCGCAGAACCTAACCCTGCTGCACCATGTCCTAGCGGCACTTCGCGCACACCACCTGTTTGTTAAAGATCGTGACTACATCGTTCAGGGTGGTCAGGTTGTCATCGTCGATGAGCATACCGGTCGTATCATGGCGGGCCGTCGTTGGTCAGAAGGTCTTCACCAAGCTGTTGAAGCGAAAGAGGGTGTTGAGATCCAGATGGAGAGCCAAACCCTAGCGTCGACCACCTTCCAGAACTACTTCCGTCTCTACAACAAGCTATCGGGTATGACCGGTACAGCGGATACGGAAGCGTTCGAGCTACGTCAAATTTATGGTCTGGACGTAGTGGTCATTCCGACTAACCGTCCGATTCAACGTATCGATTACAACGATCTGGTCTACTTGTCGATCGAGGATAAGTTCGAAGCGATCGTTAAAGAGGTTAAGCACTGCCAAGAGCAGCAACGCCCAATTCTAGTGGGTACTGCGTCAGTCAGCTCTTCTGAACTTCTTTCGCAGATGCTTGATAAAGCAGGCATCAAACATAACGTACTGAACGCCAAGCAACACGACCGAGAAGCGGGTGTCATCGCTGAAGCGGGTCGTCCAGGTGCAGTCACCATTGCAACCAATATGGCCGGTCGTGGTACCGATATCATGCTTGGCGGTAAGCTTGAAGTTGAACTTGAAGCACTAGGTGAAAATGCTACAGAAGAGCAGATCGAAGCCGCTAAAGCGGATTGGTCTAAGCGTCATGAAGCGGTGCTTGAGGCGGGTGGTCTACACATCATCGGTACTGAGCGTCACGAGTCTCGTCGTATCGATAATCAGTTGCGTGGTCGTGCTGGCCGCCAAGGTGACCCAGGTTCGTCACGTTTCTTCCTGTCACTTGAAGATGACTTGATGCGTATCTTCGCTTCCGATCGTGTTCGTAACATGATGAAAGCGCTAGGTATGGAGAAAGGTGAAGCGATTGAGCATAAGATGGTCTCCAATGCCATTGAGAAAGCTCAGCGCAAAGTGGAAGGCCGAAACTTCGATATTCGTAAGCAGCTTCTTGAGTATGATGATGTTGCTAACGACCAGCGTACCGTCATCTACGATCAGCGCAATGAGTTGATGTCGAGCGATGATATTTCTGAAACCATCGATGCGATCCGTGAAGAGGTGGTTAACGACACCATCAGCACCTTTATTCCACCTGAGTCACTCTCTGAACAGTGGGATATCCCGGGTCTGGAAGAGGAGATCAAAACACGCTTTGCCGTTGAGATGCCGATTCAGCAGTGGCTAGATGAGGACGATAACCTCTACGAAGAGACACTGCGCACACGCATTCTTGATCAGATCGTTGAAGTGTATCGCCAGAAAGAGGCGTTGGTCGGAACCGAATCCTTCCGTAATTTCGAGAAGCAAGTGATGCTTCAAGTGCTGGACCAGCTTTGGAAAGAGCACCTGCAGACGATGGATCTACTTCGTCGTGGCATTCACTTACGTGGTTATGCTCAGAAAAACCCGAAACAGGAGTACAAACGTGAGTCGTTTGAACTGTTCCAGGGGCTTCTAGAGAACATCAAAGCCGACGTTGTTCGTATCATCAGCCACGTTCAAGTGCGTGCTCCTGAAGATGTTGAAGAGATGGAGCGTCAGCGTCGTGAAGCGGCTGAGAAACAGGCCATGGACTTCAAACACGATGCTGCGACGGGAATGCAGGGTGAAGAGACTGATAGCGGTATTGAAGGCGAAGAACAACCAGCAACCTTCAAACGTGATGATCGTAAAGTAGGGCGTAACGAACCTTGTCCTTGTGGATCAGGCAAGAAATACAAAGCCTGTCACGGTAAGATCTCTTAAGCAAAATCGATCATTAAAGGCTGCTCATTGAGCGGCCTTTTTTGTGCGCGTTACTTTCGATCGGTTATTTTCTAGCCGTTATTTTGAAGGGTTAAGCAGAGAGAGTCGACAATCTCTCAATCTGTCTGCGACGCAACTCAGATCCTAGCTCGGCACCCGAGAATCCATCAGCCATCACCTGTTTTGGCTGAACAGCTGCGACTGACTCAACGGCTGTCGCTAAGTCAGCAGAGTTGAATCGGTTATCCTGCTGCAGTGCGTCGTGAATATGGATCAGAGGCTCAGCGGCGGTGGGTTGCTTGATCAATTTAAGATCGTTGATTAACTGAAGTTTTTGTTCGGCATCAGCTGTTGGGAAATTCGACAGAGTCGCTGAGTGTCTAGAGAAGGCAATAGCTAGCGATTTGAAACGGTTGGGGACTTTGAGTTTGAGCGCTAAGGCGTCAACCTCCTCGGTGCTCAGATTCGCAAGGTGGCACAACAGAGCAAATCGCTCCTCAGCCGCTTCAAGTAGTGGACTATCGACGCTATGCAAATCCTGCAACGCAATCCTGTCCAGTGGTGCCAGCAGGTAGTTGGCATGACTCTTTGCTAAGGTAGTTAAGAACTGACTGGGTGTCTTAGTATTTAGCGCTCGCTCAAACTCCTGCCAAACCCGCTCTGTGGTCAGATGGTCCAGCTCACCCGAGGCGCTCATACCCTGCATTAATGCTAGGGTCTCAGGTGCGACTTTGAAACCAAGGTGGGCAAAACGCGCATGGAAACGGGCCACACGAAGTACGCGGAGGGGATCCTCTAAAAAGGCGTCAGAGACGTGCCTGAGTAGGCGAGCATTTAGATCTTTTTGGCCGTTGAATGGGTCGGTAATGACGCCAGTATCACTCTTGGCCATCGCATTAATCGTCAGGTCTCTCCTGAGTAGATCCTCATCCAGGGTGACGCTTGGATCAGTATGGAAGGTGAACCCTTTGTAGCCGCGGCCACTTTTGCGTTCGGTTCTGGCTAAGGCATACTCTTCGTGCGTTTCAGGATGGAGGAAGACGGGAAAGTCACTGCCAACCGGCCTATAACCCGCTTCAAGCATCGCTTCTGGTGTGGCACCGACGACGACCCAATCTCGGTCTTTAACCTCAAGACCGAGTAGTTCGTCACGCACAGCACCACCCACCAGATAGATCTGCATGGTTAACCTTTTTCGCAGTGCTCAGGGAAGGCCAATACCCAGCGTTCAAAACCGCCATCAATGCTGTAGACCTCTTCAAAGCCACGCTCACAAAGGAAAGCGGCTGCAGATTGGCTGCTCATACCGTGGTAACAGCAGACAAGAATGGGCGAATCGAATTCGTGGCTATCGATGAACTCTTGTAGGTTGTCATTGGTTAGATTAACAGCGCCTTTGATGTGATTGTTGGCAAAGCTCTGTCCATCACGAATGTCGGCTACAACGGCGCCTTTCTCAATGAGCTCTAGGGCATCTTTTGCAACGACGTGTTTAAATTGATTCATTTAGTATCCTTAGTCATTCTTAACGATTTAACTCTTGGCTTGAGATCGAGAAGATCGATCCATCCTCTAGTCTCAAAGCCGTTAACTCTCCGCCCCAAACACATCCGGTGTCGAGAGCGTAATGATTGGGTGCCACTCGCAGCCCTAATGCCGCCCAGTGACCGGTAATCTGTTTGTGAGAACTGACCTGTGTCGGTAGTTCAAACCAGGGGAGGAAACCCTCAGGCTGTTCGTCTAATCCACCGTTTGCGTCAAAGTCCAATTTACCAGAGGGTTTAATATAGCGCATGCGGGTGAAGTAGTTAGTGATCGTTCGCAATCGATCGAAGCCAATGATCTCATCTTTCCATTTGGCGGGTTTATTGCCATACATCTGTTCGAAATAGTGGACGGACAGGGTGCTGTTTAAGCAATCAGTCACCTCTTTCGCCAGTTGCTCAGCTTGTTCTAAGGACCAGATGTGGGGAATGCCTGCATGGGTCATCACATAGCCTAAGGCGTCACAGCGTTGAATCAGTGGTTGTTGTATAAGCCAACTCAGTAACTCATTGCGATCTTGCGCCTGCATGATCGGTTTTAATGTTTTTCCTACCTTTCGATCGACACCTGAGGCAAGTGCTAACAGGTGCAGGTCATGATTGCCAAGAACAATGCGCGCGCGAGGTCCAAGTGATTTTATAAATCGCAAAACCTCTAAGGAGTCAGGACCTCGATTAACCAGATCGCCAGCAATCCATAGCTGGTCATCTTCACTGAATTGGAGTGAATCAAGTAGGGCGATCAGTGTTCGATAGCACCCTTGAATATCTCCGATGGCATAGGTCGACATTGCGTTGTTAAAACCGCTTAGTTAGGCTGAAAGGCCATAGCATATAGGAATTCTTCAGTGGACCCAAAAGGATGATTGATCACTCGTTTAGCGCAGTCTGCAATACGAGCACTAAACTGCTAATCCTAGGCTCACTGCCTGGTAAAAAATCGATCGCTGAGCAGCAGTACTATGCCCACCCTAGAAATGCGCTTTGGCCTATTCTGTGTGACTGGCTGCAGATGCCAAATTCAATGAGTTACGAACAGAAGTTGGCCGCAGCCTTGGAAGGTGGGATTGGGTTTTGGGACGTCGTTGCTGAAGCCGAACGGCCGGGATCACTGGATTCAGATATCAAGTCATCGACTGTTCACTACAATCCAATTGATCAACTCATCGAGAGCTTGCCCAAGTTGAAGTGCATTGTTTTAAATGGCGGGGCAGCGATGAGGCTATTCAAACGAGCTGGGTTTGATCAGTTTGCTAAAGCAAAGGGGATAGACTTTTTTCAGCTGCCGTCGACCAGTCCGGCGCATGCATCGATGACCTTAGATGAAAAAAGAGTTGCGTGGCACTCTGTGCTGATCGACACTCTGAAAGAGTAACGTACATCCATTCGATATTATTGGAGGTGTTTGTATGGCATTAGCTACATTTGCTGCAGGTTGTTTTTGGGGTGTTGAACTGCGATTTTCCGATTTGACGGGTGTGACCGGCACTCAAGTGGGTTACATGGGCGGTGCTCTCGATCAGCCGAGCTACCAGGATGTCTGTACTGGCCAGACGGGTCATGCCGAGGTGGTGCAGATCGAATTTGATGAACACCTTATCGCGTATGAAGCCCTTTTAGACTCTTTTTGGCAATGGCATGATCCCACCACGCTGAATCGACAGGGACCTGATGTTGGCACGCAATATCGTTCAGCGATCTTTTATCAAGATGATACGCAACGCATCTTAGCGGAGCAGTCAAAAGCGGTTCTTGGAACCAGTGGCGTGTTTGCGAACCCTATCGTGACTGAGATTGTGCCGGCTCAAACCTTCTGGCCTGCAGAAGAGTACCATCAACAATATCTTAAAAAACGAGGCGCCTCTGCATGTGGAATTTAGCCACATCCAACCAATCCGCTCTTAAGTTGATTATTGGTAACCACAACTACTCAAGCTGGTCACTGCGTGCTTGGTTTTTTATGAAGCGATCAGGCCTCTATTTTGATCTGGAACGTTTAGCCCTGTTTGAGTCGGACTTCCATGAAAAACTCTCCCAATACAGTGATGCAGGGCGTGTGCCGGTGCTGATCGATTCTGAGCTTCAGGTTTGGGATTCCCTAGCAATCTGTGAATACCTCAGTGAAGCGCATCTAGCAGGATTAGGTTGGCCAGAATCCCTGCAAGATCGTGCTAAAACGAGATCCATAGTCTCTGAGGTCCACTCTGGTTTTGCCAATCTAAGGCATGCGCTACCGATGAACTGCCGTGCACAGCGATCGATCAGTGTGTCTGAGACGGTGCGATCAGAGATTGAGCGTATTGATCAGATCTGGAGTGATCCTTGGTTCATTAATGCTCGCGAGAAGGGAGTCGACTTAGGTATACTAGATGCATTCTTTGCACCGATTGCTTCTCGTTTTCATACCTATCAGATCGAACTGACAGAGCCTGCCTCACAATACCGAGATTGGCTGCTGCAGACCCCAGAGTTGATGGAGTGGTATCAACTAGCCTCAGAAGAGACTGAGGTGATTGAAGACGAAGAGGTAGGTACACCTCTTTAACTCGATTGATGCCACGCGCGTCATTTGGAATGGTATGAACACCAAATCTCCCATTAAGCCAGAGTTTTTGCTCTTGATGGCCGCTTTGCAATGTCTAATGGCGCTCTATGTCGATGCGATGTTGCCTGCCCTGCATGAAATTGGATCTGATCTTAACGCCCTCGACAACAACCGTTATCAGTTTGTTATTACTAGCGTTATGTTGGGTCTGGCTGTAGGGCAGTTTTTCTATGGCCCCCTTGCCGATGCCTGGGGTCGAAAGCCTGCGGTCTATCTTGGCTTTACACTGATGCTGATCGGCACCCTGATCTCTCTGTTTGCAGAGACCTTTGAGGTCATGTTGGTGGGACGAGTGTTACAGGGGTTAGGTGCAGCGGGTCCGCGTGTTGTTACCATGGCGATTGTGCGTGATAAATACGTTGGGCGCGACATGGCGCGTGTGATGTCACTGATCATGACCATCTTTATATTCAGTCCCGTTGTGGTCCCTATGCTGGGCCAACTGGTATTGCTTGTCGCCGATTGGCGAGCAGTGTTTGGCATGCTGTTGGTGCTGACAACGGCGGCCTGGATCTGGTTTTCTCTACGCCAAGAGGAGACGCTTAATCCAGAGCATCAATCGACTCTCTCCTTTAAACCAGTGATGAAGGCGATGCGTCAGGTTGTGACGACCCGCGAAGGGTTTATCTACACCTTTGCCGGCGGCTTGGTACATGGATCATTGATTGGCTTTTTGGTCTCCGTACAGGGGATACTTCAAGGCATCTACGATACTGGCGCACTCTTTCCGGTCTACTTTGCAATGATGGCGCTTGGGGTTGGGATATCCTCTTTCATGAACTCAAAGCTGGTCTACCGCTTTGAGCTCAGAAAGTTGGTCATCTTTGTCATGGCGTTATCGGGTCTAATTTCATTGCTAGAGGCGATCGTCATTGGTGCTTGGCAGCTGACGGTTCCTCTACAGGTGTTTATCCTGATGATGATTGTTACGACCTTCTTTTTTGGCTTGTTGTTCGGCAACCTCAACGCGTTGGCAATGGCGCCCTTCGGTAAAATCGCAGGTGTCGCTTCAGGCACTATTGGGGCCTTTACCATGTTGCTGGGTGTCTTGGTTGGCTCGCTGATCGGCATGCAGTTTGATGGCACTGTTCTGCCTCTACTGATCGGATTCGCGGTTACAACCCTATCAGGCTTAATGTTAGTGATTCTCTTTTCAAAACCCAGAGTGCAACGTGTTGAGGTGCCACACTGATCATGAGTGATCAAACATCAGCTCTGCTCTCACCCGGCCAGGAAGATCTCTGGTTTTTGCCCTTAGGGGGTTCAGGCGAGATCGGTATGAACATGAATCTTCTCGGTCACGCCGGTGACTGGATCATGATCGACTGTGGTGTCACCTTTGACGAGGTGGTTGATCCTGAATCGCACCGCACTGCAGCTGTAGTGTCAGCCGACCCCAAGTTCATCTCGCGTCAAAAAGAGAACCTTAAGGGAATTGTCATAACCCATGCCCATGAGGATCACTTGGGAGCTCTGCCGTTCCTCTGGCCACGCTTGAAAGCACCCGTATACGCTTCGCCTTTCGCGGCAGAGGTGCTAAGAAGAAAACTGGCACAGCATGGCTTAGATGGCCGAGTACCTATTCATGTGATCAACCAACGGGAGCGATTTACTCTCGGTAACTTCACCCTTGAATTTCTACCTATTACGCACTCGATTCCAGAAGCACAGTCTCTGCTTATTGAAACGGCTGTTGGTACGGTACTGCACACCGCCGACTGGAAAATCGATTATGACCCAGTCATTGGTGAGCCGTTCGATGAGTCACTCTATAAAGGGCTCTCTAAACTGAATATTCGTGCACTGCTTTGTGATTCGACCAATGCGCTGAAACCGGGAATGTCGAAATCAGAGTCGATCTGTTATCGCGGCATTTTGAAACAGCTGGAGTCGGTTCAAGGTCGAATTGTGGTCAGTTGCTTTAGCTCCAATTTGGCCCGCCTTGTCACAGTTGCCCGTGTAGCAGATGCTTTAGGTCGACGCTTTGCTCTGATTGGTCGTTCTCTAAAAAACATCTACTCCATCGCCAAAATGACCGGTTACTGGCCTGATGAGCTAGAACCCATTGATGAGTCTCATTTGGGTTATCTTCCAGCCGAAGAAGTGTTCGCGATTGCGACCGGTAGCCAGGGAGAAGAGCGTGCAGCACTGAATCGCTTAGCGCTAGACTCCTATCCTCATTTTTCAATGGAGGAGGGCGATCTGGTGTTGATGAGTTCGTTCCTTATTCCCGGAAATGAGCGGTTGGTAGAGCGGATGTTGGATCGTTTTAAAGCGCGCAAAGTTAAAGTGGTTGAATCGGCCACCAGCTCGACGCCGATTCATGCATCTGGCCACCCTTGTCAGGCTGAATTAGCCGATATGTACTCTTGGGTACAACCGATTATTGCGGTGCCATTGCATGGTGAGCCTGAGCACATCAAAGCGAATGCCGAGATTGCTCGTAAGTACTCCGTACCGGTTCAACTGATCGGTGAGAATGGCGATCTCTACGAGTTGGCGCCAGGTCATCGTATTCACTATGCCAAGGTGCCCGCCGGCCGTCTTGCTCTCGTTCAATAGCGGTCTGATTTTTGCAATGTGTCTGTTAGCTTTCAACTGGCGTCCTAACCACACTACCCCGTTACTCTTGGTAGCCAATCGAGATGAGTTCCATGACAGGCCAGCTCTGCCTATGCACTGGTGGCCTGTTCATCGAAGTGACTCTTCAGAGGTGTTGGCCGGCCAAGATTTAAAAGCCAAAGGAACTTGGTTGGGGTTCAATCGCTCTGGTCGATTCGCATTTTTGACGAACATTCGCCCTGGTTATATTGGCGTAGAGGGCGCTCGCAGTCGGGGTGAGATTCCACTGCTGTTCTTAAACTCAAACGAATCAATCCAGAAGATTGCTCAAGCGTTAAAAGAGAATAGAGATCAATATGCCGGCTTTAATTTGATTGTTGGTGAGCCTGGGGCGTTGTTTTGGATGAGTTCAAACAGTCCTGACCTTCAGCCAATAGAACCCGGAGTACATGCTCTGAGTAATGATGCACTTGATACTCCATGGCCTAAAGTGACACTGGCACGCCAACAGATCTCCGAACAGGGTGTGTTGCTAGAGACTCAACTGAACGGATCTGGTCTATTAATGGACCCTAACCTAGCGAATGACGCTGAACTTCCAGATACCGGTATCCCTGCCGATTGGGAGCGCTTACTCTCTTCTCAGTTGATTATCAGTGAAACCTACGGCACTCGATCTCGCTGCTTGTTCCGACTATCTGGTGGTCAGTATGATGTTGTTGATCAGCAGTTAGATAAAACCGGTGCTGTCGTGTCAGAACAGCCGTTTAGTTGGTTTGTCGGGGAGTAACAGATGTTTGGAATAGTGGATTTCTACACCTATCTTATTGGGACAATCATTATTATTTTGCTGCCCGGTCCCAACTCTATGTACGTCGCTACGGTAGCAGGGCGCCGTGGCGCTCTCGCAGGGTTTCAAGGCGCGGCGGGTATTTTTGTAGGGGATCTGACGTTGATGACACTGTCAGTCGCCGGTGTGGCGAGCCTGATTCAAACCACCCCAATTCTCTTTACGCTGCTTAAATATGCCGGTGGACTCTATCTGATGTGGCTCGGTTTTGGTCTGCTAAGATCGCTTTTCACTAAACCTCAAAACAGTGATTCGGACATCGATTTGCCCAAGGACTCTAAACACCCGTTTAGAGTAGCGCTGACGATCAGCCTTCTTAACCCCAAGGCAATACTCTTTTTTGTCTCGTTCTTCATTCAATTTGTCGATCCAAGCTACGACAACCCCTGGCTCTCTTTCGCCATTTTGGGTCTGGTTGTTCAACTCTGTTCACAGATCTATCTTGCGGTGTTGATTCTTATGACGATCTATTTCAAGTCTCTTCTAGCAGAGGGGGGGAAACTTTCAGGCTTTGCGAAAGGGTTAGCGGGATCACTGTTTATGGGGTATGGTCTTAAACTAGCACTATCAACTAACTAGTGTTCAGTTTTTGTATTAATAACCCGATCCTTTGGTCCAGGTATGAAGCTTATATTGAAAATAGCTCTATTGTTAGCGTTAACACTACAGGCTCCCCGGATCGCTGCTTCTGATGCCGAATTACTCTCTCAACTGAGTCAACAAGAGCGTGACTATCTCGAGAATAAACAGACCATAAGAATGCCCACCTATAGCAATTGGCGCCCCTTTAACTATGTTGATGCGGGTCAGCCGAAAGGCTATCTAATTGACTTAACTCGACAAATTAGCCAAAAGCTAGGTCTTGAACTGCGCTTTGTTAATGGGTTTGAGTGGTCGCAGCATATGGAAAAATTGGCCGATGGCCAGTTAGATGTTGTCGGTAATATGGTGCTGACTGAAGAGCGCCAACAGCGCTATCTTTTCAGTGAAAAGCAGACACTAGAACTGTTGACTGGGCTAGTCAGTTTAAAAGGGTACACGCGCTTTTCCGATCTGGATGGTCAGATTGTTGGTATTCAGAAAGACTCAATTTTTGAGAGCTATTTTAAGAAGCATTATCCTCAGGTTCGCTATAAAGAGTACTTATCATTTGATGAGATGATGGCCGCTCTGTTGAACGGTAAGGTTGATCTCTTTGTAGAGAACTATTCGATTGCCAACTATCTGATCAACCATACCCACCTCTTTAATGAGGATCTGCAAGTTAGACTGCTAGAGTCTGAATCGGGACTGCAGTTAAATATGCATTTTGCGTTTAACCCGCAAGATAGAATGCTGAAAACCCTTTTTGATAAAGCCTACGATAGCTTCAGCCCTGATGAAATCAGGGCGCTACAAGAGCTGTGGGGCATGGTGCCAAACAGTGAATTGAGCCCTTTCACTAAAGAGAGCTTACAAAAGCTGCTCTATCTCTTTTTCGCCACACTGGGCGTCATATTTCTGCTGCTTTACCGCTATCTACTTCTATCGAAACAGAGCTCAAAAATAGCGCAGATTAACAAACAGTTAGAGCAAGAGCGTTCTGAACTAGAGCGTTTGAATCAAGCTTACGCGGAACAGGCGGCAAAAGTTCAAACCTCTGAAAAACTCTCAAAAGATTATCTCAATGCCTTAACTAAGATGGGTAATATGTTTGCCGTCATAGGTGTTGAGAGCCTGAAGGTGATCGATGCTGACGATAAGACCGCTCAGTGGTGGGGATATCATTCTGCTAAAGAGGTTATCGGTAAAACGATACCTGATTTGATGGATATCACTCCAGAGTTTGCCCGCCAATTTCACCTTGAAGCTAAACGCCAAGGTGCCGTAATCCGATTTCAAAAACAGCTGCGCCCAGCACCAGGTTCTGAGGCTAAAATGGGTGAAATCTGCTTGATCTATCAGCCGGCTAAAGATGGAGTCGAGGCTCATACCATCCGTTTAATGCGCGATGTTTCGGAAGAGCAGGCACTCCGTCAAGCATTAACTGATAAGGCAGAAGAGGCTGAAAGACTCTCGCGGGTTAAAAGCGAGTTTTTGGCCAATATGAGTCATGAGATTAGGACACCCATGAATGCGGTACTGACCTTGGCTCAAACCTTAGCGCGTGCTGAAAACGCCAATAAACCCGTGCTCGAACAAGCGAAAAAAATCCTAAGAGCGGGGCAGTCATTACAAAAGCTGATCGACGATATTCTGGATTTTTCTAAGATAGAGAGCGGTAAGCTGAAACTGGTAACGACCGAATTCTATCTGGCTGAACTGCTTGAAACCCTTGCTCTACTCATGTCCAGCTCAGTTAAAAGTAAGAACGTTCACCTGGCGATTACACCGAGCTATCAGGGTAACATCAAAATATCAGGCGACCAGCAACGCCTGGAACAGATTTTGATCAATCTGATCAGTAACGCGATCAAGTTCACTTCGAGGGGCTATGTTGAGTTGACGGTTGATGTGATCAATGCAGACTCTGTACCCCGTCTTCGCTTTGCGATTCGTGATACTGGCATCGGCATGAGTGATGAGGTTTTAGCTAAAATTCTAAGGCCTTTTGAGCAGGGCGATGGTTCGATAACGCGTAAATTTGGGGGGACTGGTCTAGGGCTTAGCATTACCCAGCAACTTCTCTCATTAATGGGAAGTGAGTTAAGTTTTGAGTCCCAGCAGTTCCGAGGCACTACCGTCTCCTTCGAATTGACTCTGCCTGTGAAGGTTATTGAACCTGATCCTATAACAGAGGCTAGAGTTCTTATTGCCTGTAAAAACCCCTTTACACGTAACTCTCTTGTGGCCGTTGCCAAAGCCATGGGTCTAGATCATGAAGTTGGACAGACGCAGAGTTATCTGATCTATCAACTCGTTTCAGCCATAAAGGCGGATCGCTCCTTTGACTCTGTCATTGTCGATGAAGAGATGTCCGGTAAAAACTTGCAGCGTCTAGAAGCAGAGATCCAGAGTGAGTTACAGAGCAAGGGCGTTGATTGGTCTGGAAAACTGGCCACTGTAACCAGTCCTGTCAGTCATATTGAAGAGTTTGAGAACAGCCCCTATGACTGTTTAATGGAGCCTGTTACCAGTTCTACATTAAAACGCATCATCAATTCTGATACCCAGCCTGAGACAGAACAGATTCCCAGTCAGCGGCTTTTGAACCGAACACTGTTAGTGGTCGATGATAATCTTTTCAACCGTGATTCTGCTCGCGAATTTCTTGAAGCTGAAGGGGCCTCAGTGCTTCTTGCCAATGATGGTAGTGAGGCGATCAAACTCTTAAGAGAGGCAGAGTCATCGATAGATTTGGTATTGATGGATGTGCAAATGCCAGTCATGGACGGTCTTGAGGCGACTCAAAGGATTCGTGCCCTGCGGCGGTTTGAAAACTTACCCATAATCGGTTTGTCGGCAGGCGCCTATGCTGAGGATATTGAAAAGGCTTTAGAGTCCGGCATGAATAACTACATCACTAAACCGGTCGATATTGATAAAGCCGTTGTCGCTATTGCAGAACTGATTGCTCCTGAAGCACTGACGGAAAATGCGATCTCAACAAACACCAATCATTGCGATATAGATAGGCCTCGAAGCTACTTTGATATAGCACTGGCTAGAGATTATTGGAGCAGTGATAAAACGGCTAAAAAGTATGTTGCACAATTCATTGATAAATATGCCCAAACTCTTGAGTCGTTGCAGCAAGAGTCCGAAGAGCTAAATGTTGAGTTTATCCATAAAATTACGGGCGCTAGCAGTATTTTAGGAATGCCACAGCTCACCGAAAATCTACTGCTTCTTGAAGCCCATCTTCGCAATGGAAAGAATTTATCGGCTGAACAGCTCGCCACATTGGTGGCTGTTTGGGCAGAGACAAAGCGCGAAGCTTTGACAAGTTTGGAATCATAAATAACCGATGAGTAAGCAAGAACAGGGTATCTCTAAGGTCGTGACAACCAATCAGGCCGGTTTGCATGAGCGTCTCGATGAAATTGTATTGCGTAACTTAAATAACCCATTTCGCAAACCCATTGCCGACCATACTCAGGTCGCCTTTGATCAGGTGACCGATTGGCTCAAAGGTCGTTCCGGAGAGCTTATCTTGGACTCTTGCTGTGGTATCGGTGAAAGTTCACGTCATCTTGCCAATCGATACCCAGACGCCAATGTCATAGCGGTTGATCGTTCTGCTCATCGTCTTAGTAAGCACGAAAACTGCTTCACGGGTGAGCTTGATAACCTACTCTTTGTGCGAGCGGATCTAATCGACTTTTGGCGCCTTGCTACCGCTTCAGAGTGGCGCCTAGCCAAGCATTTTATTCTCTACCCCAATCCTTATCCTAAATCAGCTCAGGTTCAGAGGCGTTGGCATGCCAGTCCTGTATTCAGTGATCTATTGACCTTGGGTGGGGAGTTAACCGTTAGAAGCAACTGGAGACTCTACATCGAGGAGTTCGTCAGGGCACTGGCGTTGGCGGGTCATGAAACTAGCGTACAGTTATACAGCGCTGACCAACCGATGAGTGCATTTGAACGGAAATATTGGGAGAGCGGTCAGCAGAGCTGGCAGTGCCTAGCGCAGCTTTCAGAGTCTGGTGCAGCTTTATAACCCTAAGATCCTAAGAGCCTCTTCATCCTGTATGCGTCTGTTGAACGCTTGAACCAGCCCCGCCTTGGCCGTCGACTCAGAGGCTGATGAAGCCGATTTAATCGACAGAGTTGTGGCTTGCTCAACGTTAGATTGATCACCCAAAAAGCGGAGTGATAAATTGGCCTTGGCAATGTGAATGCCATAGGCGCTACTGATATCTTCATTGACCTGGCACTCGACGGTTATAACACCAGATGAGGGATTGATCTCAAAACCGGCCTCTAGGATTAGACGCTCCAGTGAGTCTTCAAAACTCATGCAGCTTTGATCGGTTTTTAGCATTACAGGGTGGTTGGTTTGGTAATCTTTAATGGCAGATTCAGTGTCTGCAACCTGGTTGCTGTACTTTTCCGCAATCCCCGATTCACCCAGCTGTTTCAGAAGAGATATTAATGGCTGTTGAGTCTTTAGATCGGTTAGCTGTTGTCGAGCACTTGCCCAGTCAGAGAGAGTCTTGATTGGCAGTGCAGAGGAGGTGGTTAATCTGGGGCCTATTTCGTTAATGAGGTTATTAATTAAGGCCGTTTTTTTCAACGCTAGCAGGGTCGCCGTTCGTTGCGGTGCAATCACATCCTGTTTAAGGATCTCATATCCACCCAAAGGCAAACGCTCGGTTCTGCTTTTAATTAATGACTCCACCTCTCGCTCAGTGTATTCACGACTATCGCTAACCGACGAAAGGCGCTGCTCTTGTGTGCTGGATAGTTGAACCAGCAGTCTCTCGGCAAGATGTGCTAATGCAGCCTGCTCAGAGGCTTGTGCGCTGCCTCCTTCACCGACACCGTAAAATTGATCACCACTGTTGACGGGCGGGCTCATCAACCAATCAGGGGTCTTAAGTTCAGCGACAAGGATGACGGGTTCTCTGCTTGCACACCCAGTCGTTACAAAACTGGTCAACACCAGAATAGCGAGGATGAATCTGCGGGTCATAGCTGGTTCTCTAAACGCGCCTGTTCACTCTTCTGACGTTCAACACGCAAAATGGCTTGGTTAATGATCTTGTTGGGCTCTTTTACCAACTGATCGGCTAACCGGTAGAGCTGCTCAGCTTGGCTAGTTTTACCGAGCTGCTCTTTAACAACGGCTAAATTGTAAGCCGCCACATAGCATTGGTCACCTGTACTGGTTAGAAGCTCGGAGAAGAGCACTTCAGCTTTGTCGATGCGGTGATCCTCAACGTACTCGATACCATACTCCAAAAGGTCCTCTTGCTCGCTGCTGTAGTCGATCTCTGGATCATCGAGCAGTTGCACTATGACAGTTGCCTCATAGGGAGCTATGTAAGTCATGAACTGATCGGTGATCTCATCAGCTAGGTTGCTTAGGACACTCTCGGGTGTTGGAAGAGAGTAGGCGCTGTCACGACAAGCATCGTGACTCTCTTTTGCCGTGAAGCGTTCAGAGAGAATCAGGTCCCCGCGTTCAGTATCAACGAGTCGGATGGTAGCGTGCAGGTTGGAGTGCATCTCATCACAAGGGATGTAGCGCTCACGAGTTTTTTTGCACTTCTGATCGGCACACTCAACACGAGTAACGTAGTAGAGCGAGTAGTCGGTGGTCTGAATCTCCACCTCACCAGTAATCAGTCCTTTCGCACCGATCAGCTGACCGATCTCAACAGACGTCTGTTCATCGACTAGCCCAGAGTGTTGAAGTTTTTGCTCGTCTAAAATTGATTCAAGATCCTTACGGTTGACCACGGTAAAAAAGGTCTCACCTGCCACCCTATGGTTGGTGACTCGAGATTCAATGCTGTTCGCCACACCGGAGTAGTCATTCTCAAATGGAAGCACCGCAACGACTTTGGTGGCGGCAGCCCGATCACTGATGGCTGGATTGATCAGGGTAATCTTAGCGGTCGATGAGCAGGCCGTAAGAAATAAAGCGGTGACCGCTAGGCCAAGGCTTTTTAATTTACAGTTTGTTAAGTTCACGCTCGGCACTCTGTTGTTGCGCTTGAGGAGAGGGGTCTTGCATCACCTCGTTAGAGGAGCAAGCCGAAAGTGATAAAGCTATCAGTAGTAGAGTAAATAGAGGTTTCATCAACAACTCACTTATCTAGTTGATCAATCTGAGAGTCGATCGCGTTATTGATCGTCGCTTTTTCAACGCCCAGCAAAATGAAGATGACCTCTGTTTCAGGGTGCTGCCAGTAGCTCACTTGTTGTGAGTTATTAATTGTCAATTCGGAGGTTTGTCTTGCGACTTGAGTGACGACGCGTTCAGCCGTCATCTCATCGGCACCCGTTGAACGTTGATAGGAGTCTAGTTTGCTTTTAATCTGAGCCTCGACCTGTTGTGCGATATCAGCACGAGCATTAATGGCTGCCTCTTTACGAGAAAAATCATACCCTAGCTTGCTCAATGGAGCAGATCCTACGCCGACATAACGATCAGCCTCCATGTAGCCACCACAAGCCCAAATAGGTGCTTGTTCACCATGGATGACGCATTCGCCACCTTCGACTAGATCGGGTTTAGGCAGTTCACTGCTGCAGCCGGCAAGGGTTGTTAAAAGTGTCGCAGTCATCAGTAACTTGGTGCGTAGGTTCATGATCATTATCCATTAGAAATTACTCATATGATGGTCACATATTTCCATAGAAATGTCAGGGTTATTTTTAGATGAAAATTGACACTCAACGGAATAAAACTCACCCGTGTGATTACCCCTTTACGGACAGATCACGTAAAATAACCAAAATCACAAATCAGAGTCTGTCATGGATAACCGCAGAAAAATTCGCGCTGCCGTCTCTCTTCTCTCGTTCATTGGGATTGTTGCCCCATTTATGTTTTTAATGGGTGCCGAAAATACCGAAGAGGCCTTTAATGAAAATGCCAGTTGGGTGATTAAAAATACGCTGGTGTGGATTGTTGTGATGTCTCTGCTGTTGATCAAGAATCCTAAGTTTTTTGGCGACGAAACCCCCTTCGATATACTGCTTCGTTACGCTAAACGTCTGTTTAAATCGAACGCTTCTGACCGATAGTGAGCCGTTGATCAATGCTTAAACTGAACGCACTATCTCTCTCTAATCTTCGCGGTGATCTGCTCGGTGGTTTAACCGCTGCGGTGGTCTCACTCCCTTTGGCGCTCACATTTGGTGTCGCCTCTGGCGCTGGCGCAGAGGCGGGACTCTATGGTGCGATCCTAATCGGTCTCTTTACCGCGCTGTTTGGTGGAACCTCTACGCTGATCTCTGAGCCTACTGGGCCTATGACCGTGGTGATGACCGCTGTGATCAGCACTCTAGTGGCTGCGAACCCTGAAAATGGTCTGTCTATGGCGTTTACCGTGGTGATCATGGCAGGGATATTCCAGATCGTGTTTGGTTATCTCAGGTTGGGCAAATACATCACCCTGATGCCCTATGCGGTGGTTTCTGGCTTTATGTCAGGCATCGGATTCATACTGATTATTCTGCAGATAGCCCCTGCGTTAGGGCAATCTCCACCGGCGGGCGGGGTGGTTGGTACCGTAACTCATCTGCCAGAGTTGATCATGAACGTGCACTTCAGTGAGTTGTTGCTGTTCTTGGTGACACTGGGTGTGTTGTTTAAAACGCCTGAAAAATACAAAAAGTTCGTGCCGCCTCAGTTGATTGCACTGGTTCTTATTACTCTGGTCTCTGTGATCATCTTTAGCAGTGATGGAGTCCAACGCATTGGTGAGATCGATGTGTCACTGCCTTCAATGACCTTGCCCTATTTCACCTATGATCAGCTTCAGATTATGTTGGTCGATGCGATGGTGTTGGGCATGCTTGGTTGTATCGATTCAATGCTTACCTCGGTCGTGGCGGACAACCTGACCCGAACAGAGCATGACTCCAACAAAGAGCTGTTTGGACAGGGGTTAGGCAATATCATGTCTGGTCTGTTCGGTGGTCTACCAGGTGCCGGTGCCACTATGGGCACCGTGGTCAATATTCAGTCCGGAGGGCGAACACCACTCTCAGGTGTTATAAGGGTTCTAGCACTGGCAATAGCTGTGTTTGGAGCAGGTTCATTGATCGAAAATATCCCTTTAGCGGTGCTGGCTGGTATTGCGGTAAAAGTGGGTGTCGATATTCTGGACTGGTCGTTCATTAAACGGGTTCACCTAGTCTCTAAATACAGTACGATGATCATGTATGCCGTCCTACTGTTAACGGTCTTTGTCGATCTGATCGTTGCGGTGGGTGTCGGTGTCTTTGTCGCGAACGTCATCATCATCCGTAAGTTATCCGATGTTGAGGCTGAGAAGGTTCGCTCTATGTCCGATGTCGATGATGAGATTCCTCTGACCCCTGAACAGCAGTCTCTGTTGAATGAGGCGAATGGTCGTATCCTACTGGTCTATCTTTCGGGAGCGATGATTTTTGGTGTCTCTAAAGCCTTAGCCCGTGAGCGAAAAGACATTGCTAAACACGATGCGGTTATTTTTGATCTCAGTGACGTCAGTTATTTAGATGACACCATGACGCTCTCCATTGAGAACGTCATACTCGAAGCCTTAGATCTTGGTAAAGAGGTGCGTCTAGTGATGGCACCGGGCGCTGAGAAAGATCGATTGATTCGCCTTGGCCTTGATCAGCGCCTACCGGCTGATCGTATAACAGAATCAAGAACCGAGGCATTGAGGCAGTCACTTTCCAGTTTATAAGCTAAGCTGAAGCAAAAGAGATTGAGAGGTCTACTATGTTCAGTTTGATGTTTAAGACAGTACGTCACCTGTTACTCAGGGTATTGCTTCCGCTATGTGTGCTCTTTTCAGGCGCGGCCTCAGCTAAAACGGTTAAAGAGATCCTTGCACTTGAAGAAGCGCCACCAGGAGTGGTGTTTGAAATTTTGGCGCCTAATCCACAACAGTGGCAACGGATTCAACCTCGTTTGATGGATGCCATAGACTCTTTGCGATCAGCTTTTCCAGATCTCGATATTGCGGTGGTTAGCCACGGCAATGAACAGTTCGCTCTGACCACTGAGAATGAGAGTAAGTTCCCACTTCTGCATCAAGGGGTTCGTGATCTAGGTGAATCTGGCGTGGATGTGCATGTGTGTGAAACCTTTGCAAGTTGGAGCAACGTCACTGCAGAGGCTTTTCCAGACTACGTTGACGTAGCCCCTTCCGGTCCCGCGCAGATCAATAACTACGTTGCGATGGGGTATTTGTTGGTGGATCAGTTCGCGTTTTAATGTGCTCTCTGATTTAACATCTCTTTAATCTCAGCCAACTGTTTTTGAAGATCAGCGATGGTTGGCTCATTGGCCTCGATCGCTTCCTCTTTAAGGATGCGCTCATGCTCCTCATTCATCACGTTGACGACAATACCGATCACCATGTTCAAGAAGGCGAAAGCCGTTAAGAATATGAAGGATAGGTAGTAGATCCAGCTTAGACTGTAGACCGTCATCGTTTCGTACATCACATCGGTCCAATCCTCAAAGGTCATCACCCTAAAGAGTGTCAACATCGACACCGCGACATCGCCCCAAAGGTCGGGGTTAATCGCAGCAAACAGCGTCGCACCAATGGCAGCATAGACGTAGAAGATAATGAACATCAGCAGAAGGACGTACCCTAGCTGAGGCAGTGCTTTGATCAACGAGTTCAGCAGCATCCGAAGCTCTGGAATGATGCTGACCATTCGGAAGACACGGAACACGCGTACAAGACGTGCGACCAGAGCGGTATCGGCCTGACTGACAGGGATCAGGCTGATCACAACCACTAAGGTGTCGAATAGGTTCCAGGGATCCTTAAAGAAGGTGCGCTTGTTCTCATCGGCAATGAAACGAACCGTGATCTCGACCAGAAAGAAGACGGTAACAGCGATATCTAGCCAACCAACAATCATCTCAGCGGTGTCAGAAAGGTCAAAGGTCTTGGCACCAATAAGGAGCGCCGAGCCAATAATCACCGCAATTACGGTGAGCTCGAAGACTTTGTTAGAGCGGATTTTAACGAGTGTCGATAGTAAAGCGTTGCTGTTCATTGGCTAAGATATTCATTACAAAAAATGGATGCTGATAGTAATTGAAAATACTGGGGTTGTGGAGAGGGTAGCTCTTTAGCTCTGTGTGAAAATTAATGAAGATCTATGCTGTACCGTTTAAGCGTCTCGAAACTGATAATCTCCAGTGTTTTTGCATTAGTTGCGGATAGATTAACTCTCGGAGCGCACCCTGCAGCCTCAGCTTCCTCCCATCGTTGAGCACATAGGCACCAAGAGTCGCCTGGCTTTAAACCGGGGAACTGATATTCAGGCCGAGCGGTAATGAGGTCGTTCCCTTTGCGAAGTGAGAAGAGCAGAAACTCTTCGGTCATCACTGCGCAGACCGTGTGGGTTCCGCGATCATACTTATCTGTGTTGCAACATCCGTCTCTGTAATAGCCAGTTAGCGGATCACTGCTACACGTTTCAAGTGGCGTGCCTAATACGTTTAACTGTTGGTTGTTCATCTGTTTTACCTTAACGATTTATCGACTAATCCTATATAGGCCACCATTGGGTGCGTCACTCAATACTAAAATTGAGCCATCATTGGCCTGTTCAACGTCTCTCACTCTTCCCATCTCACCATTGAATAATCTCTCCTCGGAAACGGGCAGATTGCTATCAGGATCTATAACGATGCGGTAGATACTGGTGAACTTCAAAGCGCCAATCAAAAGATTGCCCTGCCATTCGGGAAACATCTCTCCGGTATAGAAGGTCATTCCCGATGGTGCAATGCTTGGATTCCAGACCCAAAGTGGATCGGTATAGCCATCGGGTGATGAGTTAAGACCTATATCCCCACCTATGTACTCCTTACCGTAAGAGACGGTTGGCCAACCGTAGTTGTTATTTTGCTCAATGAGATTGATCTCATCACCACCGCGTGGACCATGTTCATGAGACCATAAATGTCCAGTATTAGGCTGTAGTGCAAGGCCTTGTGGGTTTCGATGACCCATCGAGTAGATCTCAGGCAACCAATCTTGCTGAGTATTGGCTGGCTCTGGCTCAATAAGGTTCAGTCGAATAATTGATCCAGCATGATTGAAGCGATTTTGAGCGTTACTGCGATCACCACGGTCGCCCAAAGAGGCAAACAGGTAGTTGCCGTCAATGACTATCCGACAGCCGAAGTGTGCACCTGAGGGAGAGCGATGGTTGGAGACGAAAATATCCTTGGGTGTTAAAAGCTGATACCCATCCAATTTGGCCGATACAATCGCTAAGCCTGTGCCACCTTCTAACGGTTTGCTGTAGCAAAGATGTACCCTATTTGATCGTTCATCATAGGCGACATCGAGAAGCCCGCCTTGCCTAAAACTTGCTACAAACGGGGTGGGTAAAACAGCTCTTTGCTGCCCGGTTGTAAGGTTAATGCGCAAAAGGGCACCGGCTCTTGCTGTAACCAGGACCTCTTCATCGTTAAGGACAGCGATACCCCAAGGGTGAGAAATGTCTGAACCTATTTTTTCGATGGTGAAGGCAAATGAAGCCTGGCCTAGTAGTAAGGCTGATAGGAGAGTGATGACTTTCATTTCAGATACCGTTGGTTTTTATGTAGTTACGGTATTTGGGCTGGGGTGGATTTTTGGCCAGATTTATGAAAACACCTCCTGTGTTTTCACCCTTCGGGCCGTCGCACCTTTGGTGCTCCTTTCAAGGCCAGATTTGCGATTACACATCCTGTGCAATCGTCCTTCGGACTGCCTTCGGCATCCCAAAATGCTATCCATGCATTTTGGTGAACTGAGTTGTTACTTCACATCCTGTGAAGTAATCCTGCGGACTAGCTTTCAGCTATCCAAATAATGCTGTCCTGCATTATTTGTCGTCAGTTCTGCATCTGGCCCATCCGCCAGACGAAAAAAAAGGTATAAACCCTGCGGGCCTATACCTTTTTTTACGTTGGTAGCGGGGGTGAGGTTTGAACTGGTGACCTTCACCGCGGAGCTAATAAGAGTGAGCCCGACGTGGTTTTTTGGGTCGTAGATTCAAGCCAGATTTATGAAAACACTTCCTGTGTTTTCACCCTTCGGGCCGTCGCACCTTTGGTGCTTCGTTCAAGGCCAGATTTGCTATTACACATCCTGTGCAATCGTCCTTCGGACTGCCTTTGGCATCCCAAAATGCTATCCATGCATTTTGGTGAACTGACTTCGTCAGTGCTCATATATTCGCCCCCACCAACGAAAAAAGGGAAGTGCACTTTGAAGTACACTTCCCTTTTTTACGTTGGTAGCGGGGGCCAGATTTGAACTGACGACCTTCGGGTTATGAGCCCGACGAGCTACCGGGCTGCTCCACCCCGCATCAACGTGGGGCGTATTATACATAGGTTTAAGGTTGCTACAAGCCTGTTTCTAAAATATTACGATATTCTTCCACTATTTTTTTAGTTTGGTACTCTTTGTAGCCTATTTTAAGGAGTATGGCGTTGCACGATTACTATTTAGGCTTACCTCAGTGGCAACATCCTGTTTGGGAGGGCGGCTGTTTGGCAGGGGGTGGGACTGCGCTACAACGTTATGCTCGTCAATTTTCATCGGTTGAGGGAAACACGACTTTTTATGGTTTGCCTAAACCGGATACGGTGAAGCGTTGGCGGGATGAGACGCCTGATGACTTTCGATTCTGTTTTAAGTTCCACCAAGATCTTTCTCATCGCAGTGCTTTAGAGGTGGCTAATCCTAAAGTGGCCGAGCAGTTTGAAGTGTTGGAGCCGCTGGCTCATAAAATCGGGCTGCTCAACTTGCAGCTACCAAAAAGCTTTAACAGTGAGGGGATTGAGTATATCCATCGATTTCTGTTGGCTCTACCTAAAGCCTTCAACTACTCGGTTGAAGTTCGTCACCCTGAGTTCTTTGCGAAAGGGGATGAGGAGAGGGCGTTTAATCAGATGCTGCTGGAGACAGGCGTCAATCGTGTGATGTTCGACACCCGTCCCATTTTTGCAGTAAACGCCATGGACTCGGCTACCTTAGATGCTCAGCAGAAGAAGCCAAAGGTACCCTTACATGTCATTGCAACCGGTCAGCATCCGCAGGTTCGTTTCATATCGACCATGCAGTGGCAGGAGTCTGATCGCTATTTAGATCAGTGGGTCACTAAGGTGTTGCAGTGGATCGATGAGGGGCGAGTACCTTATCTCTTCTTTCATACGCCAGATTGTGCTGAAGCACCGGAACTGGCTGCGCGTTTTGTCGATAAGTTGAAAGAGGCAAAACCCTCTGTGCAGGGGGCAACGCCTGAGCTGCTCGCGTCGGAACAGAGCTCTCTATTTTAGAGAGTCCGTTCTCCTAGTGTAACGCGTGAGTTTGTGCCAGTGTGAAGGGGGCAATGGTCGCTTGAAAGGTCTCATTTTCGTCGGTGATCATGTCGTAGTGACCCTGCATGGCACCCACCTCAGTCGCTAAGACCGTGCCGCTGGTGTAGCTGTAGCTTTTGCCCGGTTCAATGGTGGGCTGTTCACCGACAACTCCTTCCCCTAATACCTCTTGTGTCTTCTCATTACCATCGGTAATCAGCCAGCGGCGGCTCAGTAGCTGGATAGGCATAGGGTTATGGTTGGTGATGGTGATGTGGTACGAAAAGACGTAGCGATGTGTCTCTGGATCCGATTGGTCGGTCAGATAGTCGGTTGTCACATCGATCGCTACGTTTCGGCTCAGTTCATAATCTTGCATGTATAGACAGTCTCGTCGTGCAGTGCTTATTCAGCGCTGTTTCGTAAATCATAGATCGCGTCAGCGATGGCGACAAATTCAGCGAGAGAGAGGCGCTCAGGGCGTAATCCAGGATCAATACCCAAGGCTTCAAGTTGCTCGCCGGTAATCCAACCCTTCATATTGTTACGCAGAGTTTTACGTCGCTGACTGAAACCGGTTCTGACAACGTCAGCCAACAGCTCAGCACTTTTTGCTTGTATGGGTAGCGTTTTGTGCGGAATCAATCTAACAATGGCGGAATCGACCTTCGGTGCCGGATTAAAGGCGCCGGGTGGTACGATAAAGAGCTTCTCTACCTGACAGTAGTACTGCGCCATTATGCCAAGGCGGCCGTAGTGATTTTCCCCCGGCTGTGCAGCTAGACGTTCCACCACCTCTTTCTGCAGCATGAAGTGCATGTCGCTGATCAATCCTGAAAAACTCAAGAGATGGAAAATCAGCGGCGTTGAGATGTTGTAGGGCAGGTTGCCGATCACGCGAAGTGGGCGCTCATCTTGTTGCAGTGACGAGAAGTCAAACTTGAGAGCATCCGCCTCGTGAATCTTAAACTTATCTTCATACCTAAAAAACTTGGTACGCAGGACTGGGACGAGATCACGGTCTAACTCTACCGCTTCCAGCGCACCGGCGAGCTCTAGAATCTCTGCTGTAAGTGCACCTAAACCGGGACCAATCTCAACGAGGTGCTCTTCAGGTTTTGGATTAATCGCAGAGATGATACGACCAATAATAGTAGGGTCGTGCAGAAAGTTCTGACCGAAACGTTTGCGGGCCACGTGCCCAGGGTTTTTACTGCTCATATCAACCTATGATTGTTTACGGTTAGAAGCCATCTCGGCAGCATAACTAAGGGCGGTCTGCAAAGAGCCTGCATCGGCTCTGCCTGTGCCGGCAAGATCCAACGCGGTGCCGTGATCGACTGAGGTGCGCACAATAGGCAGACCCAAGGTGATGTTCACTGCTTGGCCAAACCCTTTGTACTTGAGAACCGGCAGCCCTTGGTCGTGGTACATCGCAAGCACCGCATCAGCGTCTTTTAGATGATGTTCGGTGAAGAGCGTATCGGCAGGGAGTGGGCCAATCAGGTTAACACCCTGTTCCCGGTAGCTATTCAATACCGGTTCGATCGTGTCGATCTCTTCACGTCCCATATGGCCGCCTTCGCCAGCATGGGGGTTTAAGCCTGCAACCAAGACGCTGGGTTTGTCACAACCAAAGTAGTGCTTCAGATCATCCAACAGAATATCGATGACCGAACGAAGTAGCGGTTGCGTTACCGCTTGAGGCACTTCAGATAATGGCAGGTGTGTCGTTGTAAGAGCAACTCGTAGCCCTTCGGTCGCCAACATCATAACAACCTGATCGACGTCACAACGCGATTGTAGAAACTCTGTATGGCCTGTGAAGGGGTAACCGGCATCATTGATAACACCCTTATGAACCGGTGCTGTGCAGATGGCATCAAACATGCCACCCAAAGCCCCGTCTACAGCTAAACGAAGGGTATTCAGAACATAGACGCTATTGAGCGGATCCAGTTGGCCTGGAATAACATCGGCATTCGATGGGGTGCCAATGTAAAAGAGCTCTCCAGGCTGACAGCCAACGGCAGGCTGGTCTGGATCAAACTCATGCAGTTTGATCGGCAAGCCTAAGAGTTTTGCGCGATCGACAATAATGTCAGGGTCACAGATGATGACCAGTTGGTGCTCAGAGCCTTGCTGGGCAATCTGAACACAAAGGTCTGGACCGATGCCGGCCGGCTCGCCCGGGGTCAGTGCAATTCGAAGAGCCACTACTTCACCTTAATGTCGACGTAGGCTTCTGAGCGAAGTTCACGTAACCAAGTGGAGAGTGCTTCATCGTACTTACGTTTACGGATTTCTGAGCGGGCTTGGTTTTCACGCATCTCAGTGGTGAAGTCCTGTTGGCGACGCTCTTGTACTTGTACAATGTGCCAGCCAAAGCGGGATTCGAAAGGCTCGCTCACCTCATTAATAGCCAGTTTGTCCATCTGCTGTTCAAACTCAACAACCATCTTGCCCGGTTGTATCCAGCCCAGTTCACCACCCAATGAGCCGCTGCCCGGGTCATCGCTGTAGCGGCGCGCCAACTCTTCAAATGGCTCGCCCTCTTTGTATCGTGAGTAGAGCTCTTCAGCGAAGGCTTGAGCCTGTGCTGATGTGCGAATCTCTGAAGGGGCTACCAAAATGTGGCGTGCTCGAGTTTCTGTTACCAGTGTGGCTTGATCGCCACGACGCTCGCGCAACTGCAGTAGGTTAAAGCCTGAAGGGGTTCTAACCACTTTAGAGACTTCGCCATTTGATAGACCCGACACAGCAGAGAATATTTGGGTCGGTAGCTCTTGTGCTTTACGCCAACCCAGGTCACCGCCATTCAGCGCATTGGGTGCGTCCGAGCTGCGTACTGCTAGATCCGCAAAATTAGCGCCTTGATCCAGTTCGGCTTTGAGTTGGTTGGCGCGCTCTTGAGCAGATTTAATCTGTTCTGGTGACGCAGGTGAAGGGAGAGCCACTAGAATGTTGCTCAGTAGATATTCACTGCGGTCTTGGTTCTTCGCCAAATCTGAATTGAGGTAGTTCTGAACCTCTTGGTCCGTTACGGTAACTCGACGGTTGACGTTGCTCTGCTGAACACGGCTAATGATCAGTTCACGACGAATCTGATCACGCACCTGCTGATAGTCACGCCCTTCGTTGATCAACGCTTTACGGAAATCACTCAGGGATAGGTTGTTCTGCTGAGCGATGCGGTTCATCGTACTGTTCAGCTCACTATCACTGACGCGAATGCCTTGGCGCTCTGCCAGTTGCAGTTGAATACTCTCAATGATCAGCTGCTCTTTGACTTGATTAGCCAAAACCTCAGCGGGTGGTAGCTGAGCTTTACGTGCCGTTAATTGAGCACGGATATCACGAATTCGCTGATCCACTTCGGAGCTCATGATGATGCTTTCGTTAACTACGACGGCAACACGGTCCAGTGCAACGGGCTCTGCAAGCACGGAGCTGCTTGAGAGGGCAAAAATCGCCGATGCGATCAAATGTTTAAAAGTTGTCACGGTCATCCTCGTTATAACCCGTTAAATCCTCAAGGAACTGACGACCTTCGCTCTGGCCAAAGGCGCCCAGACCGCGAAGAATGAATTGAATGTAGAACTTGTTCTCACGTTCGAAATCGCTGCTGCCGTCGACAATGCTTCGCTGTCCGGTAAAGCGGACCTTCCAACAGCAGTTTTCGTACTCGATACCGGCAAGCGTCTCTAGGTTTTCAGACTCTTTGATATCTTGGGTGTATCGTGCAACGCCGCTCCACTCTGTCGTGATCGGCCAACGCGTGGCCAGATCGATCTGGTTGAAGGTGTTGTTGCCGTCACTGCTCTGCGTTTTACGTAGGTTTGCGTAGAGTAGTCGCTCATCATCTGGACGGTAGTAGGCACGATAGTTTTCGGTCAGTAGCGCAGCTGTTTCACGATCAATGCGCGAGTCATGGCTCAGCGTCAGCACTTCAGAGGGCTTCCAGCTGGCGTAGACAGCGTAATCCGATTGATCTGCTGTACCGGTTGAATCGCCTGGGCGAGCATCGTGATCACCAAAGTAGTGAGCCTGTGCAATGCCTGCCGAGATCAGCTCACGCCCCGTTAGACTGTAGACTTTGCTCTCTAGACCTAGGGTTGCTTGATCGGTATGGCTGACACGGTCATTACCGGAGTAGCCTAAATTATCGAACAGGTTGCCGTAGCTAAAGCCAAGGGCGCCTGAGTCAAAGTTAAGTGTGTCTGTATCCTCACCATCAACATGTATCAGTTTGATGCGTGGCTCTAGCGTCTGAGTGGCAATCTCGCCCTGACGTTCAAAGATCAGGCCTGAATCCAACGAGGCAAACAGGTTGGTGTGCGACGCACTGCTATTATCTGAGAAGTCATAGCTTGAGTGCCAAACGCCCGCTTCAGGTCGTAGGTAACCCCAAGTGGTCTCCGCGCTGTAACCGATTGACTGGCGGGCATGAAGACGACTGCCGTCGGTTGCGCTCTCATTGGTTGAATCAAACTGTGTGTACTGCACGGCGAGATTCAGCACTGTCTCATTCAGACTTTGGCTGGTACTGAAGTTGAGCTGAGGCATGCGCTTGTAGCTGGTTGAGTTATCTAGAATCTGATAATCATTAACCAGTGCCGATGCACTCCAGCCATTACCGCTATAGGCTACTTGAGCACGCTGAGAAAGTACATCAGCAGCCGGTACTGCCAGCGTTACCGGCGTTAGGTCGTCAAAGTAGTTGTCATCACTGACGCGAGTGAAGCTGACATCACTCGACCAGTTGGGTGCCGGAGTGCCGGTATGATTGAAGTCGATCAACCAACGTTCACTCCCCTGAAGATCATCATCGGGAAGCCAGCTGGTATTCAGCGTGTTCATGCTGAAGCTGTTGAGGTAGCGCGCCTCGTTTTCAAACAGTACGCCACGCTGTTCGATGATGCGCGTCGTTAGCGTGTCATCGATGTTAGGCGCAATGTTGAAGTAGTAGGGCAGAGCCAGATCGTAACCATCCTGCTCGCTGGTGCTGAGGGATGGATAGAGTAGGCCCGTTCTGCGCGTGTCATTCAATGGCCAGTAGAAGTAGGGCAGGTAGAAGACCGGTACACCAGCAACTTCAAAGCGGGTATTCCACGCCTCTCCATACCCCTCTTGAGGATAGAGCTCCATCTGCGCAGCTCGAATACCCCAATCGTTATTACCCGGTTCACAGTAGGTAATCAGTGTATCTTCGGCTTCAACGCGCTGATCACCAAAGCGAGTCATCGATTCTGCATCACCGCGCATATGTTGATCATGCATGACGAAACGCGCTTCATTGGCGATGGCGATCTTATTGTTCAGGTCAGCAGACATGGCATCTGCAGTCATCAACAGGTTGGGTTCACGGTAACGCACATCGCCACGCAGTAGGGCTTGTCGCGATTGCGCTTCAAACTCGGCAAGGTTGGACTTAATCTGGCGACCAGACTCTTCGATGATGACGTTGCCACGTAAAATGGATAAGCCATCGAGATCGGCATCGGACTCATCAGCGTTGATGACGGTGCTGCTCTCTTCGTTACCGGGAGCCAGATCGCCAACCCAGATGTCAGGCTCATCATAGCGACCTTTGCAGACCAGTCTTTCAGCATCCAGAGGTGCTAAACGAACCCAGTCTAAATTGATGTCACGTCGGTCATCACTTGGGTCACGAATGATGGCCCGAGCTGGAAGAGTGACTGCCTCAATCGGTTCATCTGGCGCTACGCTCGTTGCAGTCGTTGCAACAGCTTTTGTGTCAGGCTCTGGTTTAGCGTCCGTTTTAACGGGTTCAGGTTTGGCGGCGATTGTCTGTTCTGGTTTCTGCTCTGGCTCGGCGGTCAGAGAATTTTTGGGCTCTTGCTCTTTTTTGGGCTCTGGCAGCGGTTTAGGCAGCGGTTTTGTGATCTGTGCTTCGATCGCATCTTCAGTTGCTGAGATGCGAGTTAACGGAACCGGTTCAGGTTTGTAATCGGCAGAAGCACCGCAGCTCCAACCTCGGTCAGTCTGCTGACAGTCCCAGGCGCCCGCTGCATTAGCGGCGTTTGAACCACCTGCAACAACCAAGCCTAAAATGATTTTTGTAATTGCGTTTTTTTCGAAGGGCATTGAATGCGATCCGCTGGCTACCGAGACGACGTTTAAGTAGCCTCAAAAGTCGAGTAATATTGGGCACTTATAATAAAGATTCCCGCTCTTCAGTACCAGAGGTTAACGTAAATGGGTTCGCGCCAAGCGCAATTAAAAAACTGGGCTAGACAGGTTTGGCCCTATGCCGATCGCGACCAGCTAGAGATTACCCCTGTCAGCGGTGATGCCAGTTTCCGTCGATACTTCCGTGCGTCGACACCTACAGCAGAGTTAATCGCTGTGGATGCCCCACCAGAGAAAGAGAATTCAGAGCCATTTGTGCGTATCGCTAAAGAGTGGTCTGAAAAAGGCATTCATGTGCCTGAAGTGGTGGCTGATGATCTTGCTTTAGGCTTTATGCTGCTGGAGGATTTTGCTGATCAGCAGCTCTTAGATCGCCTGAAATCCGAAGGTGATGCGTCCTATCTTCAGGCATTAGAGACGCTGTTGGGTATTCAGATGCTGCCGGCTGAGGGCTTGCCCAACTATGATGCCGCCGTGCTGACACGTGAGATGAATCTTTTCCCAGAGTGGTTCTTAGGTGAGATGCTTGGCATCACAGAGGGCTGGGATAGCCTTCTAGAGAAGACCTATCAGCAGTTGATCGAATCGGCGTTCAGTCAACCTCAAGTTTGTGTGCATCGCGACTATCACTCGCGCAATCTAATGCCGTTAGTCGATGGCGGACTGGGTGTGATCGATTTTCAGGATGCATTGATCGGTCCTGTCACCTATGACTTGGTGTCACTGTTACGTGATAGCTACATCGAGTGGCCAGAGTCAACGGTCGCTGAATGGGTAGAAAACTACCGCCTCATGCTGATGGATGTCGGTTTCTCTTTGCCAGACTCAGTAGGGTTTAAAAAGCTCTTCGATCTGATGGGCATGCAGCGTCAGCTCAAGGTGTTGGGTATCTTCTCCAGACTATACCTGCGTGATGGGAAATCGGGTTACCTTAAAGATATTCCATTGACCTTCGAATACCTCTATCGAGCTGCTTCGACCCATTCGGAATTCTCCGATCTAAAAGAGGCGCTATCTGGGCTGATACCTGCCATGCGTCAACACGAGCTGCTTGGTCAGCATATCGCTTCAGAGTGGCCAAAACCGTGAAAGCTATGATTTTAGCGGCGGGCTTGGGAACTAGAATGCGCCCGCTGACACTAACAACCCCCAAGCCTTTGATACCGGCTTTGGGAAAGCCTTTGATTGTTTATCAGATCGAAAATCTGGTTCGCGCGGGCATCACTGATATTGTGATTAATCACGCTTGGCTCGGTGATCAGATTGAGCGAACACTGGGCAGTGGCGAGCAGTTTCGTTGCTCACTGCGATATTCAGCTGAGCAGGAGCCTCTTGAGACGGCAGGTGGTATTCGTAAAGCTCTGCCGATGCTCAAATCAGAAGATTCAGATCAGCCTTTTATTTTGGTCAATGGGGATGTCTATCTCTCCCAAGAGTACTCAGATCTGGATTTAACTCTGGATTCAGACGACCTGGCTAAACTCTGGTTGGTTGATAATCCAAGCTGGCACAGCGATGGCGACTTTGCCCTGTCTGATCAGCGAGTCTCACTTCAGGGTGACGAAAAGCTGACTTTTGCGGGTGTGAGTCTGTTACGACCTTCACAGTTTGATGAGTTGGCGCTTAACGAAAAAGCGGCATTAGCGCCGCTTTTACGCAGAATGATAGAGCAGTCTAAAGTGGCCGGTGCTAAGCTAGGCGGATATTGGAATGATGTGGGTACGGTGGATCGCCTTGCCGATGTTGAAACCTTTTTGAAAGAGGCGGGTTGATGAATCCTCAAGCCATAGGCGAACAAATTTTTCGATACCGTACCGGTGTAGTCTTAGGTGCACTGGTAGGCCTGTTTACCGGTGGTATCTGGGGTCTGATTTTTGGTGGTTTTTTAGGCTTTCAGTTAGAGCGTGGCATTCGTTCAGCTAAGCAGATGGCACCACAGTTAATATTCTTTCGAGCGACCTTTGCCGTCATGGGGCGTATCGCAAAAGCGGATGGGCGAGTGACCGAGGATGAGATCGCATACGCCCGCTCCGTGATGGATCGAATGCAGCTCGATGAGTCCAAGCGTAGAGAGGCGATAGAGTACTTTACCGACGGAAAGTCCCCTGACTTTGACTTAGACCCGCTGTTGCGTCCGTTGGCTGCGGTCTTTAGGCACCGTAATGACCTGCGCATGATCTTTTTTGAATTGCAGATGGCAGCGGCTTTTGCCGATGGTGAAATCAGCGATGCCGAGCGTTTGGTGATTGTCGATATCTGTCAGCGACTGGGTCTTAAACGCGATGCCATTGATGCTCTGATTCGTCGAATGCAGGCGCAAAGCAGTTTTCATCAGCACTGGCAGGGTGGTGCACCGACTCAGCAGCGTATCGATGAGGCCTATGGTGTACTCGGTGTCGATGCCAGTGCCACTGATGCACAGGTAAAAAGGGCTTGGCGTAAGCTGATGAGTCAGCACCACCCTGATAAGCTGGTCTCAAAAGGTTTGCCAGAAGAGATGATGCAGCTGGCTAAAGAGAAGGCACAAGAGATCCAGGCGGCCTATGACCTGATTCGAGAGGTCCGCAAAGCCAGTTAACGGCCCATTAAAAGAGTCTTCAGTTTTTCTTTCTGTTGTCTCTTTTAGCACTGACTTAAAATGAACCCAATTAAACAGCTAGGTTAGACCCATGAAAGATTTTTTGATTGCCCCTTCGATATTGTCAGCGGATTTTGCTCGTTTAGGTGAAGAGGTTGAAAACGTATTGGAAGCAGGCGCCGATATTGTCCACTTCGATGTGATGGATAATCACTACGTTCCTAACCTAACCATTGGCCCAATGGTCTGTAAGGCACTGGTTAACCATGGCATTAAAGCGCCAATTGATGTGCATCTGATGGTTAAACCTGTCGATCGTCTTATCGGTGACTTCATTGATGCTGGCGCCAGCTACATCACCTTCCACCCTGAAGCGTCTGAGCATATCGATCGCTCACTGCAGATGGTGCGTGACGGGGGTTGTAAGTCAGGTCTGGTGTTCAACCCAGCAACGCCGCTGCACTACCTTGATCATGTCATGGATAAAGTCGACATGATTCTTCTAATGTCGGTGAACCCGGGTTTTGGTGGTCAGAAGTTCATTCCAGGAACGCTGGATAAGTTGCGTGAAGCACGTCGTCGTATTGATGAGTCTGGTTTGGATATCCGACTGGAGATAGACGGTGGTGTAACGACCAGTAATATTGCAGAGATCGCTAAAGCGGGTGCCGATACGTTCGTTGCAGGCTCTGCGATCTTCAATACCGATGACTACAAAGCAACCATCGACACAATGCGAGCGGAGCTAGCTACCACGCGATGAGACTCTTTGCCGATCAAGCGCCCAAGCTCATCATGTTAGATCTGGATGGAACTCTAGTCGATTCCGTTCCAGATCTTACCGTCGCGGTTGATCAGATGTTGAAAGCTGTTGGTAAACCCGAGGCGGGTGATGCCAAAATTCGAACCTGGGTTGGTAATGGTGCGCATGCGCTGGTCGCTAGGGCGCTGTCGGATGCAATGGACTATCCAGCTGATCTTCAAAATACGCCGGAGTATCAGCACGCCTATCAGTTGTTTCTTCACTACTACGAAGCGTCTAATGGCGTGACGGCTTGTACCTACCCTGGGGTTAAAGAGGCGCTAGCGCGTTGGAGTCAAAAAGGCATTAAGCTGGCGGTTGTTACTAATAAGCCTATGCAGTTCACAACACCATTAATTGAAGGGGTGGGTATTGCTCATCTGTTTGATTTTGTGAGCGGTGGCGACTCGCTACCTAAACGTAAGCCCGAACCTGATCAGTTACTGGATATCATGGTTAAAGCGGGTGTGAATGCCGACGAATCGCTCATGGTGGGTGACTCTTCCAATGACATTAATGCCGCTCATGCTGCCGGCGTAGCCGCTCTGGCAGTGCCTTACGGATACAATCATGGGCGCCCTATTGAAGAGTGCAACCCAGATCAAGTAGTCGAGTCACTGGACTCTTTTCACCACTAATTGGCTATTAACTTTCAAGGATTGATGGTTAGCGCTTTATGGATAAGCTCTCCTTTTCGCTGTTCATTATTTTTGCTGGTCTGGGCAGTGGCTACCTGCTGCGCAGAGTCGTTGAAGCGTCTCTTATTAGGCTCCCTTTTGCGTTAACAACACTCAGTCGTGTGACGCGTGATTTAGGTATCATGGTGATGATACCCATCGCCTTTCTATTAGCGATCTGGGTGCTCGAGTTTACCGATACGACTCTGCTGGCACTGCCTTTGATCTGCCTATTTGCTTTGATAGTCGGCGGTCTGTTGGGGTATGGCTTAGGGCTATTGAATAAACAGGATCGTCCCGGTCGCGCTGTGATGGGTCTAACCACCAGCTTTACCAACATTGGTGCCATGGGCTCCTTGGTGGTCTACCTCTTTTTGGGTGAAGCAGGTTTTGCATTGGTTACCCTCTATCGCCTGTTTGAGGAGATCTTCTATTTTTTGGTGGGGTATCCGGTCGCGCAGTGGGTTTCAGGTAAAGGGAGTGAGGGGCTGACTCGTTTTCAGCGACTCATTAAGGTGATTAAGCAGCCATTTCTTATCGCCATTTTAACGGCGTTTAGCCTTGGGTTTCTGTTTAACCTCAGCGGAATAGACCGCCCTCTATTTCTAGACAGTGCGAATGATTGGGTCATTCCGATCGGGACCTTCAGTATGCTGGTGTCGGTCGGCTTGGGATTGAAAGTGACCAGTATCGCGCGCTACGCCAAATATTCACTGCAAGTGGCCATTACCCGCGTCACTCTGTTACCGCTGTTGACCCTCTCTATGGCCTGGTTGGTTGGATTGGGCGAATACGCCGGTGGCTTGGCGCTCGGCGTCGTGTTGATATTGAGCTCCATGCCCCCTGCGGTCAACTCAGTGGTGGCCAGCGCCTATTACGATTTGGATGTTGATCTGGCTAACTCAAATTGGATTGTCTCGACGCTTTCGATGGCGTTGGTGGTTCCTTGGCTCTACTTCGCTCTGCATTTAATGCAATTGGTCTAGGATCGCCTAAAGGCTAAGGATTTTCTTCTAAAGAGGTTGCGAACCCGATTGGGATTGGGCATCGTACAGCATCACCAAAAGATAACAGTGATTGTTATAACAGTTGCGCGTGCGCTGCGAGCACGAAGAAAGGAAATACCATGGATATTAAAGAGGCATTAGCCTTAGTTGTTGCGGGGCATCACCTATCGCGTGATGAGATGACCGCGGCTATGCGCCAGATCATGACAGGTGAGGCGACCGACGCACAGATTGGTGCTTTTCTAACAGCGCTTCGCATTAAGGGCGAAACGGTAGAAGAGATTACCGCAGCAGCCGATGTTATGCGCTCTCTAGCAGTGCCGGTGAGTGTCACAGACCCTCAAGCGGTCGACATTGTTGGTACCGGCGGGGATGGTTCAAACCTGTTTAATGTCTCTTCTGCGACCTCGTTTGTTGTCGCAGCTGCGGGCGGTACTGTAGCAAAGCATGGTAATCGTTCGGTCTCTTCAAAATCAGGTGCTGCAGATCTTCTTGAGGCGGCGGGTATTCACTTGGCGCTGAACCCAGAGCAGGTGGCTCGCTGTATTGATGAGGTGGGAGTCGGCTTTATGTTTGCGCCTCAGCATCACAGTGCGATGAAGCATGCCATCGGTCCTCGTCGTGAGTTGGCGATGCGTACGCTGTTTAATGTTCTGGGTCCTCTGACCAACCCAGCGGGTGCTAAGCACTACCTCATGGGTGTGTTTGATGAGTCTTTGTGTCGCCCAATGGCTGAAGCTTTGCGCAGCTTGGGTGCCGTGCACGCTTTGGTCGTTCACTCTAATGATGGTCTGGATGAGATCTCGCTTGCGACCACAACGCAGGTGGCAGAGCTGAAAAACGGTGAAGTGACTGAGTATGAAATTACCGCTGAAAGCGCCGGTTTAGAGGCGCAAACCTTAGAAGGTTTGCAGGTGGCTGATGCGAACGAAAGTCTTGCTCTGATTCGAGCAGCGATGAGTGGTGCCAACCCTAAAGCAGCCGATATGGTAGCGCTGAATGCGGGTGCTGCACTCTACGCGGCAGACAAGGTTGAATCACTTAAAGCGGGTGTCCAGTTGGCGGTCGAGACGATCGCATCCGGTGCGGCGTTAGCGAAAATGGAAGAGCTGGCTCGTTTCAGTCAGGCGTTTAAGGAAGCCTAATGTCAAATATCCCAACGGTACTAACCCGAATTATTGATCGTAAATTTGAAGAGATTGCCGAGCGTTCAGAGCAGGTCTCTATCACTGATCTGAAAGCTCAAATTGAAGCGAACCGAGGCGGTGCCACTGATCCGCGCGGTTTCGTGAAATCGATGCGAAATGCATTGGCAGAAGGTCGCTCGGCCGTCATTGCTGAGATTAAAAAAGCGAGCCCCAGTAAAGGGGTGCTACGTGAACAGTTCCACCCAGCTGATATCGCGCAATCTTATGCCGTCGGCGGTGCAAGTTGTCTGTCGGTATTGACCGATGTTGATTTCTTTCAGGGGGCTACTGAGTACCTACAGCAGGCTCGTGCAGCCTGTTCGCTACCGGTCATTCGCAAAGACTTTATTGTCGATGAGTACCAGGTCTATGAAGCGCGTGCCATGGGTGCGGATTGTATACTGCTGATCGTCTCGGCGCTGGATGATGCCAAAATGAAAGAGCTCAACGACCTAGCTATATCGCTGGGTATGGATGTGCTAATCGAAGTGCACGATCGTGACGAGCTGCTCCGTTCTCTGCCGCTGGGCAACACCCTAGTGGGTATTAATAACCGTAACTTGCACACCTTTGACGTTAGCTTAGATGCCACCATACAGCTGTTGGCGGACATTCCTGATGATCGTATTGTAGTCACCGAGAGTGGTATTTTAGGGCCCGACGATGTGGCGCTAATGCGTCAGCATCAGGTAAACGCCTTCTTGGTGGGTGAGGCATTTATGCGTGCCGACGTGCCGGGTGAACGTCTGGCTGAGCTGTTTAAATAAAAGGATTTTATTATGCATGTTGAAGTGAGCTGGGAAGGGGAAGAGCGTTTTAAAGCGATTACCGACTCTAAGTTTGAAGCACATATTGATCGTGATTTAGAGACTGGGCCGCGTCCAATGGAATACATCCTGGTTGGCTTAGGTGGCTGTGCCAGTGTTGATGTCATGAGCATTCTGAAAAAAGCGCGCCAAGATGTGGTGAGCTGTGTTGCCTCCATTGATGCAGAGCGAGCAGACGCTGTGCCTGCTGTCTTCACTAAGATCCATCTGACCTTTAAGGTCACTGGCCACAATCTTAAACCGGCCGCGGTTGAGCGCGCGGCTCGTTTATCGGCAGAGCAGTACTGTTCAGTCTCTAAGATGTTGGAAGGCGGTGGAGTCGAGATTACTCACAGCGTGGAGATCAACGACGTATAATCCCGCACTGGACTTGCAAAAGGGCGCGCAGATCAGTATGATCACGCGTCCTTTTTTATATCAACCTCCTTGCTTTTGGAAAGATCGGCTGTAAAGGGGCCGGTCACTGACGATCCAAAGGCTAATAAACCGTAAGGAGCTACAATGCGTCACTACGAAGTACTGTTCATGGTTCACCCGAACCAGAGCGAGCAAGTGCCTGCAATGATCGAGCGTTACACGACTCTGATCGAAGGCGATAACGGCAAGATCCACCGTCTAGAAGACTGGGGTCGTCGTCAATTGGCTTACTCAATTAACAATGTACACAAAGCACACTACGTTCTTATGAATATCGAAGCTACTCAAGCTGTAATGGACGAGCTAGAAAACTTGTTCCGCTACAACGATGCTGTGCTACGTAACATGGTTATTCGCACTAAAGAAGCGATCACAGAGCCATCTCCAATCAAAGCTGCTGAAGCACGTGAAGAGCGTAAGCCTCGTCGCGAAGAGCGTCCAGCGCCAGCTAAAACTGAAGAAACTGCTCCAGCAGCAGCTTCTGAAGAATAATTTAAGTAGGAGATATTCAGATGGCACGTTTTTTCCGTCGTCGTAAGTTCTGTCGTTTCACTGCAGAAGGCGTTACTGAGATCGATTACAAAGATCTAGACGTCCTAAAAGGTTACATCACTGAAACTGGCAAGATCGTACCTAGCCGTATCACTGGTACTAAAGCTAAGTACCAGCGTCAGCTAGCTACTGCTATCAAGCGCGCTCGCTACGTAGCACTTCTTCCATACACTGACGGTCACGACCGTTAATAGTGATTGATAGCTCTATAGCTATCTTTGGGTGATTGTTTAATTTTTTACTGCAGGTATACCTGCAGCCTAAATGAGGTTTGAGAGATGGAAGTTATCCTCCTCGAGAAGATCGGTAAACTAGGTGCACTAGGCGATAAAGTTAACGTTAAAGCTGGCTTTGGTCGTAACTACCTGATCCCACAAGGTAAAGCAGTTTCTGCAACTGCTGCCAACGTTGCACGCTTCGAAGAGCGTCGTGCTGAACTAGAAGCGGCTGCTGCTGAAGCACTTGCTGCTGCGACTGCACGCGGTGAAGCTCTAGAAGGCAAAGAAGTAACTATCACAGCTACTGCTGGTGATGAAGGTAAACTGTTCGGCTCTATCGGCGCACGTGACATCGCAGAAGCGATCACTGCGGCTGGTGCTGAAGTAGAGAAGAGCGAAGTTCGTCTTCCAAACGGTGTTCTACGTAACATTGGCGAATACGAAATCGTTGTTCAACTACACGCAGAAGTATCTGCTACAGTGAACCTTAAGATCGCTGCTGAGTAATCAGACGCTTTCTTAAAAAAAACCGCGCTTCGGCGCGGTTTTTTTATGCCTAAACAGGTATAGTTACTTGCTCTAATCATTTTATTTCTGCAGTAATTAGACCATGCTCGATTTCCAAGACGACGATCTCACACAGGCCAAAGTACCCCCTCACTCGATAGAGGCGGAACAGTCGGTGCTGGGTGGCTTGATGTTGGACAACAACGCATGGGACGTTGTGTCGGAAGTCTGTCTGGAACAGCACTTCTACACCGGTGGGCATCGCATGATGTTCCGCACCATGCAGAAGTTGATCGATCAAGGTCGTCCAATCGATGTGGTGACGCTTTCTGAAGAGCTGGACCGTACCGGCGAGCTGGAACGTGCTGGCGGGCTAGAGTATCTAGTTGATCTTGCGCGCAACACGCCAAGTACATCCAACATTCGAGCCTACTCAGAGATCGTTCGCGATCGTGCCTTGCTGCGTCAGATGATTTCGGTCTCAACAGAGATCTCAGACTCCTCCTTCTTCCCTGATGGTCGTTCGGCCGATGAGGTGTTGAATGAGGCGGAATCTAAGATCTTTCAGATTGCAGAGAACCGTCCCAACCAGAGTGGCCCTCAATCGGTTAACCCACTGCTTAAAGCGGCCGTTGAACGTATTGATGAGCTGTTCAGTAATGGCGATGCACTGACCGGTCTAACCACTGGCTTTGACGACCTGAACGAACGCACCGGTGGTCTCCAGCCGTCAGATCTGATCATCGTCGCCGCAAGGCCCTCGATGGGTAAATGCATTGTTTCAGGTTCACGATTAGTCGATCCTAAAACGGGTTCACGATTAACGATCGATGAGATGGTTGCCGAACAATATGGTTCAGTTACTGCAGTTAATGATCAGTTTAAGTTAGTGGAAGCCCGTGCTTCACAGTTTGTGGATGACGGCGTTAAACCTGTATTTGAAGTCAAAACCGCACTCGGTCGATCGATTAAAACAACGTTAACTCACCCATTTTTAACGGGTAAAGGGTGGAAGAAACTAGCCGATATTTCCACTGGTGAAAAAATTGGTGTGCCAAGGGTGCTGCCAATTTTTGGCTCGACACCCTTGCCAGAGTATCAAGTTAAAGCACTGGCTTATTTCTTAAGCGATGGCGGTACCACGCAAACTAACCCCATCTTTACTAATGTAAATAAAACCATTGTTGCTGACTTTAAACAGGCCGTTGAACAGTTTAATTCGGTTAAGGTGACTCGTACGAGTTACGATCATCGTGCGCCAAGCTACCGTGTTTCTGGGCGCTCTGAAAATACCAATCTAATGAGAGTTAGATTTGCAGCATATTTAGAAAACGCGATGCAAAGGTTTGGACTCTCAGGTAAGTCGTTAGCCAATAGATTATCACTCCAGCCGTCGACAATTAGTGCCTGGCGTAATGCCGTTTCTGTGCCAAATCCATTAGGTTACCAGTCCCTTTGTGATTTTTTTGGAAGCGAATTTCAACAGGAGACTCATGAGGTTTATGAGTCTAGTTCAACGTTAATTAACCCGGTGACAGTGTTCTTGAAAGAGCAGGGTGTTTGGGGTTGTTTAGCGCATGAAAAGGTTATTCCAGAAGCAGTTTTTAGCTTGCCAAAAAGTCATTTGAAGCTCTTCCTAAATCGTATTTTTGCATGTGATGGTGGAGTCTCATTCAGTTCAACTGGGCAGATTCGGATTAGTTACAGCAGTGCCAGTGAATCCCTAGCGAGTGATATCCAACATTTGCTTTTGCGTTTTGGAATAGTTGCCAAGCTAAGAACTAAGACGCACCACAAGCGTGACCAGTTCGAAGTTGAGCTGATTTCGCGCGAATCGATAGAAACCTTTATCAATCAGATAGGAATGATTGGTAAAGAGGATCGTCTTGCAAAAGCCAAAGCTGAGTTGTCATTAAAAAGATCTCACACAAACCGAGATGCACTGCCGGATTCAGTCAACGACTATATCCTTGAACTGAAAGGCGAGCAGAGCTGGCCAGATCTATTTGCACAGAAAGGGTTAGAGTGTCCGAATGGATTTAATCCACATTTACAGGGTGTAAGTAAGCGTTCGTTAAGTCGCCAAAAAGCTCGTTTTTATGCAGAGCTCTTTGATGATAGCTATCTGATGAGTCTCTCTAGTTCTGATCTATATTGGGATGAGATAGTTTCGATCGATTATGTTGGAAATGATCAGGTTTATGATTTAACCGTCCCTGAACTACACAACTTTGTCGCTGAAGATATTTGTGTCCATAACACCACCTTCGCTATGAACCTGGTGGAAAACGCCTTGATGGGGGATGACAAGCCGGTTCTAGTCTTCAGTCTTGAGATGCCTGCCGCTCAGTTGATGACGCGTATGTTGTCATCGCTTGGTCGTATCAACCAGACGCGTGTACGTAACGGTCAGTTGGAAGATGATGATTGGCCAAAGCTGACTGCGGCCGTCAACATGCTGAAGAACAAACCCTTGTATATTGATGATCAGCCGGGTATCAGCCCCAACGAGATGCGAACCCGTGCCCGTCGTATTGTGCGTGAGCATGGTGAAATCGGCATGATTATGGTCGACTACCTGCAGTTGATGCAGATTAAGACCGGTAAGAGTGAAGGGCGAACTGCCGAGATCTCTGAGATCTCTCGCTCGTTGAAGGCGCTAGCGAAAGAGATGAACTGTCCAGTGGTGGCACTGTCGCAGCTTAACCGTTCCCTAGAGCAGCGCCCAAATAAACGCCCAGTGAACTCCGACCTTCGTGAATCGGGCGCGATCGAGCAGGATGCCGACGTCATCATGTTCATCTACCGTGATGAGGTTTACAACGAAGATTCACCCGAGAAAGGCGTTGCAGAGATCATCATTGGTAAGCAGCGTAATGGCCCGATCGGTACCACTCGATTGGCCTTTATCGGTAAGTACACCCGTTTCGAGAACCTGGCACACAGCTACGAATACCCACCGGATGAGTAAACAGCAGGAAAGTGACTGGCTTTAGCCTGTCATCTGCTGTTGCAGCCTTTTCTAGAGATTCACTGTTTGTAGTGAGCGGATGACAGGCTGAAGCCAGTCACCAAGACCTTGGGAGCTCGCTGACACCGTCAATAAAACTCGGTCAGATGAAACGGCTCAGATGCTTTTAACGGCTTACACCACTCTACCAGTTTCGCTCTTTCGGTCGCGTTCATTTCTGGAAAGCGAAACTCTAAGTATTCAAGCGCACACAGTAATAGTATCTGGCCCATTCCAGGCGTGGCTCCAACGACTCTTGGCGGGTGTTCAGCGAGCTCATCTAACAGGCGTTCAATGGCTCGTAAGCGACGAGTAGGTAGTACGCTGTTACGGTTCTCGTCAGTCGCCAGTGATTTGTTAAAGAGCATCATCCAGACGGTTGCATCGAGTAAACCGATGGCTCTGCCTGCCAGCGACATCTCTTGAATGGCTTGAGCATTGGGAAAAAGCGGAGGGTTGGGTGCGCGGCGCTCCAAGTACTGCATGATCAGCAGGGTTTCGGTCAGGGTAGTGCCATCATCCAGAATCAGCGTGGGGACTTTGACACTGGGGTTGGCCTGAACCAGTTCAGGAGTGTTTGATGCGGGATCAACCCAAACCATGCTGCACTCTGAGTCTAGCCCTTTAAGCATGATCGCGATGCGCACCGCCCGTGCATAGGGCGAGGTATGTGAGAGCATTAACTGCATGACTAAGCCTCTTTTAACAAGTTAGCTCGAAACGCCTCTGGTAATCCCACCACTTTGCGTGCGTCATAATCAAAGAAGACGATGCCAGTTTTTACGTGGGCTATCTCAACGGCTGTGGCTCTGTTGGTCATCAGGTAGAAGATGTCGCAGCCATACTTGTTGAAGTCCCCGACCGTGATGTCGATCTGGATTTGGTCACCATGGAAGCCTTCCGCTTTGTAGACAATGGCGCTGTCGGTCATGATGATGCCTAACCCCTCCACGTCCAACTCTGTATATCCGTACTGTCGCAAAAAACGGGTACGTGACTCGTGTACAAAACTCAGCACACTGTCGTTACTTAGGTGGTTTGCGTAGTTGATATCGCTGATACGAACATCCATTACCGTCGAAAATAGGTAGTTATCGGGCATATCAATTTTAATACGTGCCATGGGCTGTAAATCCTTCTTGTAACACTAATCCCTATATGAGAACTTAGCCTGTTATCGCACACAGCACTAGTGCTTTTAAGGAAATCTTATGTCTTCTGCCTCAACCAATGTAAAACTCTACCCCGTTGCGCAAGCACTAGGGGCTTCGACCCCGCCGATCATCATCTCGTTGGGCGGCCTGGTCAGTCTCTCTCTTAATGCACCGCAAGATCTGATCACCATGCCGGTGTTTCTGTTCAATTTAGGTGTTGCACTCAGTACTTTGCCAGCGGCCTTTATGGTGCGACAGTTCGGTCGAAAAGCCGCTTATCTGTTTGCCGCCATGGTCTGCGTATTGGCGGGCATTGTCGCGGGGACGTCGATCATCAACCAGTCGTTTATCTGGTTCTGTAGCGGTACCTTCTTGGCGGGTTTCTACGCGGCGCATGTTCAGAGCTACCGGTTTGCCATTACCGAAGGGGTGGCGAGTGAAGAACAAGGTAAGGCGATATCACGCGTTATGATTGGTGGTCTAGCGGCTGCGATTATTGGTCCACAGGTCGTTGTCTGGACCGAAGGCGCACTAGAGGCGCAATATGCCGGTAGCTTCCTGTCCATGTCCGTGTTGGGTTTGCTGGCCATTGTGCTGCTGACTCAGCTGAAACCGGTAGAGTCTACCTCTAAAGTGAAGTCGGGTGGCTCAAAGCTGGAAGCGCTGGCTCTGCTTAAGCGCCCAGCCTATCTGACAGCGGTTGCTGCCGGTGTGGTCTCCTACGGCCTAATGGCCTTTATTATGACGGCCGCACCGATCGCCATGGTCTCGCACGGTCACGAGGTGCATCAAGCGGCGCTGGGAATTCAGTGGCACGTGTTGGCAATGTTTGCGCCGAGCTTCTTTACCGGGAAATTAATGGCTAAGTATGGCAAAGCGCGTATCACAGCCATAGGACTTCTACTCATTGCACTCTCTGGATTGATCGCGCTGTTTGGCTTGGAATTGACCCACTTCTGGGGATCGCTGATTCTGTTGGGTATCGGTTGGAACTTTGGCTTCATTGGTGCGACGGCGTTGGTGGCGCAGAGCGTTCCGGAAGAGGATAAGAGCGTTGCCCAAGGTTTAAACGACTTTTTGATTTTCTCAATTGTCGCGGTCGGCTCGTTTATGTCCGGTTTGCTGCTCAACTCGACCAGTTGGCAGGTACTTAATCTGGTGATCTTCCCGATTGTTGCGTTGGTACTTGGTTTGATGCTGTTTAATCAAAAGCGTTCTAGTTGAGGATAAGTTGGCCTGAAAATTGCTTAACTTTATTTAGGGCTTTATTGAGCTGTTTTAGCCCCATCTGTTTCGAATGAGCGGTGTTATTTTGCAAATTCTCTCTATGTATTTGCAATTTGCAACGCAAAATAGTTAAAAGTTGGTTGATATATGAACAGTGCTTCAAAAACGATTTATGACAAGTTAGCGATTAAAGTCGCCTTTTTTATGGTGTTGCTATCGCTGCCAGCACTTGTGCTGAGCCTGTGGGGCGCTATCGCTATTGATGGTTCGTTCGGGCCAGTGATGGCCCAGGGTGTCTTGTTCATCTGTTTGATCATAGCGTCGCTGCGTTCTATTCCGCTGCGTTATCAGCACCGACTAATGATTTCGATCCTGGTTATCTTTATAGCGGGTGCAGTGGCAACGCTTCGTTATTCAAACCCAACGGTAGGTTATACCTACAGCCTGATCATCACACTGTTGATGTGTCTGTTGCTTCCTCGTTTTGCGGTCTTTGCTCTCTTAGCCGTAATGAATGCCTCAGTAGGCGCTGCTGCCGTTTTTATCTTTGATCTATCAGTGGTTCGAGTGCTGCTTCAGTTCGTCACCTTTACCGGGTTGACGATCATTGGGCTTGAGGTGTTGTTTCAACTGTTAAGTCAACATATGAACTCTAATAAATGGTTTGAAGAGGAAAGTGCTCGACAAAAGGCGGTTTCATCTGAGGCTAACATCGCTTTTTTTGAATACGGTCTGGAAACTGGAATTTTAAAAGGGGATGCCGTCAATTCATCTCGATTCGGTCTGTCGGAGTCTGATACCCCGATAGTGTTTAGCGACTATACGCACTGCTTTCCAGAGGAGAGTCTGGCAGCTATTAGTGAAGTGTTTGATAAACTAATCAAAGGTCCGGTAGGCACTCATAAGAATTTTGTTCACGATATGCGTATCCAGCCAAGTGGAGTGTTGTGTAATTTTAAAGTGGTCGGTCAGTCCATAGAACGTGAGGGTGAAAAGCTATTTATCGGTGTTTCAATTGATATCACTGAAGAGGTTCAGTTCGCCAAAGAGGCCGAAGACTTAACCGACCAAATCAATCTTATTTCAAATGCTGGTGGAGTTGGTTTGATTGAGTTCTTCCCTGGGACTCGAACCTTTAAATGTAATTCTGAAGTCGCTAAGCGATTGGGTATTGATGACTCAGATGAGGAGCGTTCAATAGAGCTCTTTTACGCTCATCAGACGGAAGATATTAGACAAGCTTTTATCAAATCCAGAGAGGATTTGGCTCATTCTAACAAGGGTGAACTGCAATCTTTTGTGCACCCGTTTTACTTGGCTAATGGCGATCTGCATTACTACCGTGTGACTCGAATCAGGCGAGAGCTCAATGGTCGAGTTTCATTCCTTGGCTTATCTTTGGATATAACTGATGAGACTAATGCACAGAGATCGGCGCAACAGAAAAACCAGTTGTTGGATCTTATGGCTGAAAGTGGGAATTTCGGTTTCTTTGAGGTTGATCTAGAGTCTGGAACAATGACGGGTAACAAAGTTTTGATGGCTCGCGAGGGTCTCTCTGATACGGATACGGTTGGGATGGATCAGGTTCTGTCTAAAATACCTGAAGATGAGCGAACAGGGTTTAATGCAAATGTTCAGCATGCTATCGAGGCTGGTATCGGGGCGGTGACGTCGTTTACTCACACTTATCAACCGGTAAATTCCGATCCTATTGTTGTGAAAGTAACGGCAACAACCCTATTAAAAGACGATAAGTTATTTGCCTTTGGTACATCAATCGATGTTACCGAAGAGCACAAGGCTAAGGAAAAAGCGGTATCAGCTTCACAAAAATTACTTGCCGAACAAGAGCGGCAAAAGCAGATGTACGCCGTAATCGGCCATGAATTGCGCACCCCAGCGGCCAGTCTGCAGATGATGCTGGATGATCTTGAAGAGGGAGAGACGCTGGATAATGCGCTTGTCGGAAGCAATATTGAGCATCTGTTGGGTGTAATCGATACTTTGCGTGCAGTGGCTCAGCCGGAACGTATGGCGCAAGCCGCATTTAAAGATGTTGTGATAGATGAAATTCTCACGGCTCAGGTTGCAAACCTGTCGGGTCTTGCAGAGCGATCGGGTGTCGAACTTACCGCGAACTTAACGAGTTTAACCAGTGACACAGTTCATATTCAGTCTTCGTTACTCAGACAGGTCACCGCGAACCTCATTAAAAACGCCATCATTCACTCGGGTGGGGATAAGGTTCACCTCCATGCCAGTAGCGAATTAAAAGGGGATCACACCAAGGCGTTGACGATTCGAATCTCAGATAACGGTAAGGGTATTTCTGACTCTAAAATAGATACTCTGTTTGAGGCATATCAACGCGGTGACACTAACGCAGAGGGAACTGGCTTGGGTCTGTTTGTCTGCAAAGAGATAGTGGCTTTGATGGGCGGGGATCTTCATTATGAAACCTCTGAACAGGGCGGCGCTGAATTTGTGATCGAGTTAGTGGTCAATCTATCCAAACAGACTAGTGAAACTCCAGTGCCGATCGATAATCCACTGGAGGGTAAGCGAGTCTTGATGGCAGAGGATAATAACGTCATCCAGATGCTAACCGCCAAGATGTTGAAAAAGCAGGGCGCTAGTGTGGTTGTTAACAGCGATGGCCAACAGGCCCTAGACGCCTATGCCGAGGGTGCTTTTGATCTGGTGTTGTCTGATATCTTTATGCCGGAACTGGATGGCTACGGTCTAGTGAAAGGGCTGCGTGAGAGAGGCTATACTGGCCCCATTGTCGGTCTGACGGCAGCCACCATCGGCGCAGAGACCGATCTTATGTTAGAGGCCGGCGCTGATATCGTGATCTCTAAACCGATCGAACTGGCTAAACTCCAAGCCTTCTTGATTGAGTATGACAAATAAGCAGTGCAGTAAGTGAGTTCAGACAATAAAAAACGGGCCCTAGAGGCCCGTTTTTGTCAGTTTGAAAGGTTATTTCAAACCGAGAATGCGTGCAGCGTTCTCTTTCATGATCAGAGGTTTTACCTCCTCTTTAACGTCGAGTTTTTCGAAGTCAGCAATCCAGCGATCAGGTGTGATGACAGGCCAGTCAGAACCAAACAGCATCTTCTTCTTAAGCATACTGTTCATGTACTGCAGCAGGATTGGTGAGAAGTACTTCGGAGACCAACCAGATAGATCCATGTAGACGTTTGGCTTGTGTGTCAGTACTGACAGCTGCTCTTCCTGCCATGGGAAGGCTGGGTGTGCCATAACGATGGTCATGTCTGGGAAGTCCGCAGCGACGTCATCTAGGTAGATTGGCTGAGAGTACTTAAGACGCATGTTCATGCCGCCTGGAGCACCCGCACCTACACCGGTTTGACCAGTGTGGAATAGGGCGATAGCACCCTCTTCAGCGATCGCTTCGTATAGAACGTACGCCGAGCGATCGTTCGGGTAGAAGCCCTGCATGGTTGGGTGGAATTTGAAGCCTTTCACACCAAACTCACGAACAAGACGACGCGCTTCGCGAGCACCTAAGCGGCCTTTAGCAGGGTCGATTGATGCGAACGGGATAAGGATGTCATCGTTCTCAGCACAGATGCGCGCTACTTCTTCGTTTTCGTAACGCTTGAAGCCGGTGTTGCGTTCTGCGTCTACTGGGAAGATAACCGATGCGATCTTGCGCTCACGGAAGTAAGCCGCAGTCTCATCGGGTGATGGCATCATGTTGTGGCCAGCTGGGTTCTTGAAGTACTTCGCGAACGCTTCTTGGAACTCAAAGTAGCCGTCATCACGATCACAAGAGCAGGGCTCTTCCGCGTGTGTGTGGAAGTCGATGGCGATGATTTCGTCTAGATTAATCATTCTCTATCCCCTTAAAGTGAGATCACGTGGTCATCAGATGACTCAACGTATAGTGATTCCATTATATCAGCACGGCGAGCCATGACAGCGCGCTGGTTGATCGAGCCCTTGTCTGTGATCTCGTTGCCGTCGATCGATGGCAGTTCAGACAGTACTGTGATGCGTTTAACGCGTGTTGAACTACCGGTACTGGTGCCCGCCATCTGTTCAAGACGTTCTGCCATCACCTCTTTGACGTGTGGTTGAGCAACCAATGTCTCGTTGTCCATCTCTTTACCACCAGGAACCAGTGCCTGAAGGTGAGCCCAGTCTGGGAAGATCATCGCTGCAATGTAACCACGGTCACGGCCACAGATTACGGCATCTTGCACATAAGGGGCAAAGTGGTGAATCAGTGATGCACGCAGTGTGCCTACGCTGACCCAAGTCCCGGTATCGAGTTTAAAGTCTTCAGAGACACGGCCATCAAACAGAAGGCCGCGGTTAGGTTCGTTCGCGTCGATCCATTTAACCGCATCACCTAGACAGTAATAGCCCTCTTCATCGAACGCTTTCTTAGTCTGCTCTTCGTTACGCCAGTATCCAGGGGTGATGGTAACCGCTTTCACGCGGATTTCTGTTTTGTCACCGTTAGGGATGAGCTTAAGCGTGATGCCGGGTGCTGGGCTGCCAACAACGCCTGATGCAGACTCTTCAACGGATGCGAACAAGACAGACGGTGCCGTCTCAGTGGCGCCAAGACCTGTCACCATAGGTACTTTCTTACCAGTGTGTTCAACCGAAAGCTCGTCAAGCTGATCCCAGACGTGCTGAGCTAGGCCAGCACCGGCGAAGAAGAACATCTTCAAGTTTTTGAACAGCGATTTAGCGATTTCAGGGTTCGCTTTTAGCTCTTTCGCCATCAACTCGTAGCCTTTAGGCACATTGAAGTAGATGGTTGGCGAAATCTCTTTGAGGTTCTCCATAGTGTGGTGAATCATCTTTGGTACCGGTTTACCTTCATCAATATAGAAAGTACCACCGTTGTAGATCGCCATACCGATGTTCTGGTTACCACCAAAGGTGTGGTTCCATGGTAGCCAATCCAGAATAACGGGCTTCTCATCTTTAAGGAAAGCGTAGACAGAACGCACCATCTCTTGGTTGGCACAGATCATCTGCTGAGTGTTGATGACCGCTTTCGGCATACCCGTTGAACCCGAAGTCCAAAGGAACTTAGCGATGGCATCACCGGTTAGTGCGTTATGTGCTGCGTCTGCTTCGGCGGAAGCTGTGTAATTGATCGCATCATCTAGGTTACTTACGGCGTAGCTTAAGCCATCCGTTGCGTGGTCTGCTGAACAGGTCAGTACTGGTGCTTTATCGATGTTAACCGCGTCAATGGCATCACGGTAAGGACCTAGGTTATCGGTAAAGATAAGACCCGGTGTCAGTGTGTCAAAGACGTGACGCAGTTTGCCGTAGTCGCTCGAGATTAACGAATATGCAGTCGAGATGGGTGAGAAAGGTACACCGATGTACATCGACGCTAGAGCAACCAATAGGTGTTCTGTCGAGTTGCCTGACAGGATAACCACTGGGCGATCGTTGCTCAGGTTTTGCGACAGCATCCAGCTGGCAATTGAACGTACACGCTCAAGTGTCTGTGCGAAGGTGAGTGATTCCCACTCACCATTTTCACCGCGCTGGCTGATCAGTACAGTGTCTGGGGTCTCTTTAGCCCAGTGAACCAGTTTATCGGTTAGCTTAACTGGGTAGTCAGCCAATGGCTCTGCACTGGTGACGTATTGCACGCCTTCGGCAGCGTTCTCAATCGTCACGCCGAAGTCGTTGATATTTACTGAATGAAATTCTGCAGTCATTTTTATCTCCTGATGCCTAATGCATCTAAGCGTTAAGCATCAAATTTGTAGTCCGCAATTCCGTCAGCTGCGGAATTGAAGTTAGCCACTTTTGCATACACCTGAGGTAACTGGTGCGCATTGTAGAACTTGGCTAGCGCGATCATGTTGCCAAAGAACTCTGGATCGTTGCTCTGTTCAGCAGTTGCTTTCAATGCAATCTCGCCAAGTTGCCATGCTGTCAGTAAGAAGCCCAGTGCATCCAGCATTGGGACTGCGCCAGCATTCAGTTGCAGTAGATCAGCCTCTTCAGCCAGCAGGGCAGGGAGGGTGTCACGAACGGCTGCGGTTGCTGCGGTAAGGTCCTGGCCCAGTTTGGCAAGATCCGTGTTTGCAGTGAGCTCATTAGCGACAGCATCGATCTCTTCAAGTAACTGAGTCAGTGCTACACCCTTATCCATACGAATCTTACGGAACAGCAAGTCGCTACCTTGAACACCGGTAGTACCTTCGTAAATGGTCGTGATGCGCGCATCACGCATAAACTGTGCAACGCCCGTCTCTTCAACAAAGCCCATGCCGCCAAATACCTGAATGCCGGTACCGGTCATTAGGTTGGCCTGTTCGGTCGCGAACGCTTTAAAGATTGGAGTGAGCAGTGCAATGCGAGACTCAGCAGCTGCTTTTTCAGCTTCGTCCGTTGCTTGCTCTGACTTATCGAATAGGGCAGCGATTAGGTAGCCTAACGCACGCTGACCTGTTGCGAATGACTTCATGGTCATTAGCATACGCGCAACATCGGGGTGCTGTGCGATGGCTACGCGACGCTCACCAGTAGCAAAGTGACGACCCTGTGGACGTTCAAGTGCATATTCACACGCCTGCTGATATGCGATTTGAGAAAGAGCTACACCCTGTACACCGACAGATAGGCGAGCTTCGTTCATCAGAATGAACATTGCCATCAAGCCTTTGTTCTCTGGACCGACTAATTCGCCGAAACAGTTGTCCTTGTCACCGTAGCTCATTGAACAGGTCGGGCTACCGTGTAGACCGGTTTTGTGTTCGATGCCGGTACAGACAACGTCGTTAAATTCACCCAGTGAACCATCGTCATTAATACGGTAAGTGGGTACAGCAAATAGAGAGATGCCACGGCTACCTTCAGGAGCATCGGGTGTGCGAGCTAGAACAAAGTGAACCTTGTTCTCAGTCATGTCGTGCTCACCGTAGGTGATGTAGATCTTTTGACCTTTAATTAGGTATTGGCCGTTATCCTGAGGAATCGCTTTGGTTTTGAGCTCACCCAAGTCAGTACCAGCGCTAGGCTCAGTTAAAGCCATGGCAGCAGTCCATTCGCCGGTGATGAACTTCTCGATGTAACGAGCTTTCTGCTCTTCCGTGCCGAACTTCATTAGGATTTCGCTACAGCCCTGAATGACTGCGTGGAACATAACAAACGAAAGGTTAGCGCTATGCCACATCTCGTTAACAGGCTGCGCGATGAATTTAGGCAGCTCCTGACCACCGAAATCCATAGGTAGGGCTAGGCCCATCCAGCCGTCTGCTGCGAACTGATCGAACGCCTCTTTCCAACCGGTAGGTGTGAAGACTTTGCCATCTTCAAAGCGACAACCTTCGTTGTCACCCACAGCATTCATTGGCGAAAGCGATTTTCCAGCCAGTTCACTGGCCGCTTCTAGAATGGCTGCCACAGTATCGGCATCGAAATCAGCCAGCGCTTCATTTGCGTTCAGACCGGTATTTTCAACAGCGTTCTGAACCAAAAACTGCATCTCTTTTAGCGGAGCTTGATAGTCACTCATCGTTAACTTACCTCTGCTTAATGATTATTTGGCGGCCATGCGGATCGCACCATCAAGGCGGATCACTTCACCGTTTAACATCTGGTTTTCGATGATCTGCTGTGCAAGCATTGCAAACTCATCTGGATTACCAAGACGTGAAGGGAAAGGTACAGATGCCCCAAGCGCTGCCTGAACCTCTTCAGGTAGTTCGTCCATCAGCGGTGTGCGGAATAGACCTGGAGCAACCGTCATGATGCGGATGCCAAGTTTCGCTAGTTCACGCGCTAGTGGTAGTGTCATTGCTGCTACACCGGCTTTAGATGCAGAGTAAGCCGCCTGGCCAATTTGTCCATCAAAGGCTGCAACCGATGCCGTGTTGACAATCACACCACGCTCGCCAGAATCACCTGGTTCGTTGTTCTGCATGACGTTTGCAGTCAAGCGTGCAATGTTGAATGTACCGACTAGGTTGATGTTTACAATGCGCTGGAAGCTCGCAAGGTCGTGTGGGCCATCACGGCCAACCAGACGTTTAGCACCGCCAACACCAGCACAGTGAACAACCCCTGAGAGTGCACCAAACTTAGCTGTTGCTGCTTCAATACACGCGCTTACAGAAGCTTCATCAGAGACGTCAGTTTTACAAAAGATCGCCGAGTCGCCCAAATCGGCTGCAACACGGTTGCCGCCTGCTTCATTGATATCTGCGATACATACCTTGCCACCCATCGCACTTAGACGACGTGCCACTGCTTCACCAAGGCCTGAGCCAGCGCCAGTCACTAGAAATAGTTTATCTGCAATCTGCATAGTGAACTCCGGCCGCTTACTGCTGTGGCTGTTTTTTACGGTTTAGGAACTTCTCTAGACGAGCAACAACGTCTGGGTGAGTCTGTGTAATACCGCAAAGTAGAGACTCAGTGTACATGCCGTCGTCATGAGACATGCTGTCGATGTGACGAAGGCCTGTTGTCATAGCCCAGTTTGAGTAGGGTGAGTTGGTGGCAATGTGTGCTGCTAGCTCTTTTGCTTTCTCTAGTGACTGGCCATTTTCAACAACGTAGTGTGATAGGCCTAGGCGGTAGCCCTCCTCAGCGTCGACATCACGACCCGTTAGCATCATCTCAGTCATGCGGCCGGCACCGATAACGCGTGCAACGTTACGTGATGCACCACCACCCACGAAGATACCGTGGCGGCCTTCTGGTAGGCGGTAGTAAGTGCCTTTTTCAGAAACACGAACGTGTGCACAGGTTGCTAGCTCAAGGCCACCACCGATAACAGCACCCTGCATAGCGGCAATTACTGGAAGGCCTGAGTTTTGAATATGTCCAAAGGTGCGGTGCCACATGTTTGAGTGCTTAACAACATCTAGGCCTTGGCGTGCTTTGTGTTCCGCAAGATCAAGACCTGAACAGAACTCTGGGCCAGCACCCGAGAAAATCACGACACGTACATCTTCAGGCATGGTGATAAATACCTGTTCGATCTCAAGACACAGTTCGTCGTTGATCGCGTTTTTCTTCTCAGGACGGTTAAGGTGTAGGTGGCCGATGCCGTCTTCAACAGTGAACTGGATGTAAGTGTAGTTGCTCATAAGAAGCCTCATTTTGTTTGGGTGCTATGAAGCACAGTGTCTGTCTGATATTTGTTTATCATATAAACAATTAAAGGGTTCAGCAATATGCTTTGGTCTAAAACTGTTTAGTAACTAAACAATTTTAATTTAAGTACAAAGTGTGTTTACAATATCCCTATCTTTTTAAGTGCTTATAGCAGCTGTATTAGTGTTAAGGGTAAGGAATGGCGAGTCGTTCAAAGCGTAAAAATGAATTAGATGTGGATCTCGGGCTGCTGGGCAGCTCCCTAGGCTACCACCTGCGTCGTGCTCAGCTTGCTGCATTTAATGGCTTTTCTAAGGGGTGTGCTGAGTTAGGCATCAGTCCGGGGCTGTTTGCTGTGTTGGAAATTGTTTACCGTAACCCTGGCCTGACGCAGACTGCAGTGGCGAATACCCTTGGTACTGACCGTTCGGCTATGGTCGCAGCGATCGATAAGCTAGAAAAAATGAATCTGCTAGAGCGTTGTGCTGCCGAGAATGACAGACGATCCTATGCACTGAGAATGACTGAGCATGGTAATGAGTGGTACCAAGCAGCCGAGCAGAAGGTAAAGGCTAACGAAGAGGCCTTCTATGAGCCGTTGCAAGATTCAGAGCGTGAACTGCTGGTCGATATGCTGACTCGTTTATCGAATCGGGCTGAGGCTCAGTAAAAGCATGACCGCCTCAACGAGCATGAATCCCATTCCCCAGTTTGGGCTCTACGGTGAATCCAATATTGATGATCCGGTGTTTGTGCATGTTGAGAACATAGCCAGTCGCAGTCGCGATAATGGTTGGTCTATTCAACCACACCGACATGGACGAATGTTCCAAATCATTTTTGTCTTTGATGGCATGGCTGACGTCACTATCGATGATCATAATCACTCTTTGACAGGCCCCTTTGCGATTTCATTGCCTGCCGGTGTTGTACATGGCTTTCGATTCTCGCCCGAAACTGAGGGTGTCGTGCTGACATTGGCAGAACCGCTGTTGACCAACGAGTCCTATGAGCGTTGTGAACCCTATTTTGGTTCCCTGTTTGCTAGTGCATCGGTGATCTCTCTAGTCGGTCAAGAGCGCATTGTTCAGGAGATTCAGGGTTACTTAGGCATGATCGAGCGGGAACTGGCCTCTGTCGATATGGGGCACTCATTGGTCTCGGAATGGTTAGCCCGAGCGACGTTGATGCAGCTGCGCCGTTTGCTAGTCACTGATGCTGATAGCGCGCCATCACTTCAAGCCGCCAAACCGGTAATACGATACCGAAAACTGATCGAACAACACCTCTATGACCACCTGTCGGTAGAGCAGTATGCGTCGTTTATCGGTATCTCTGCTGATCATCTTAACCGCCTCTGTAAACAGGAGGTGGGTAAAACCGCCAAGGCGATGGTGCAAGAGCGATTGCTGTTGGAAGCCAAGCGCCGTCTGGTGTTCACCCGTGGTAGTGTCGAAGAGTTAGCCTTTGATCTGGGCTTTAAAGATCCTGCCTACTTCTCGCGTTTCTTCAAGAAACTCACTGATCAAACCCCTGCTGTCTACCGTAGTTCTCATAACTACGACTCTAATTAAGATCGGAAAAGTACTATTAATGATCGTTAATGGCCCTGTTGGGAGCAGAGCCGTCGGTCCATTATGTTTGAACGATTTTGAATCATCTCGAGAGCAGAATAATGAAAACATTGAAGACACAAGTAGCGATCATTGGTGGCGGCCCTTCGGGTCTGTTGTTAGGACAACTGTTACACAAGAAAGGGATCTCTAACGTCATACTTGAACGTGTAACGGGTGATTACGTATTGGGTCGTATCCGCGCAGGTATCCTTGAGCAGGGCTTTGCAGATCTAGTCCGTGAAGCCGGTGTTGCTGAAAACATGGACAAGTGTGGTCACGTTCATGAAGGTGTCGTCATTGCAGTAAATGGTGAAAATCATCGTATCGACCTTAAAGGTTTGACAGGCGGTGACGTCGTTGTCTGTTACGGTCAGGTCGATATTACTGAAGACCTAATGGCTGCTCGTGAAGCAACTGAAGGCTTGGATACTTACTATGAAGCATCGGATGTTCAGCCACATGATGTGAAGAGTGATAATCCTTATGTGACATTCACTCACGGTGGAGAAGAGTACCGTCTTGAGTGTGACTTCATCGCGGGTTGTGATGGCTTCCACGGCGTTTCACGTCAAACGATTCCTGAAGATGTACGTACTGAGCACGAGCGTGTCTACCCATTCGGTTGGTTAGGTCTACTGGCTGATGTGCCTCCATGTCACGATGAGCTTATTTATGCGAAATCAGAGCGTGGCTTTGCCCTAGCATCACAGCGCTCACCAACTCGTTCACGTTACTACATTCAGGTACCTTTGACTGACAAGGTTGAAGATTGGTCTGATGAAGCGTTCTGGGAAGAGCTTAAAAAGCGCCTACCTAAAGAGGCGGCTGACAATGTTACTACTGGACCAGCACTTGAGAAGTCTATTGCACCGCTCCGTTCATTTGTTTGTGAGCCAATGCAGTACGGCAATCTTTTCCTAGTCGGTGATGCGGCACACATCGTACCGCCAACAGGCGCTAAAGGTCTTAACCTGGCTGCTTCTGATGTGGCAACGCTATACAAGATTCTGACTAAAGTTTATGAAACGGGTGATCGTAAATACATTGATCAGTACTCTGAAATCGCACTGCGCCGCGTTTGGCACGGTGAACGTTTCAGCTGGATGATGACTAACATGCTTCACGACTTTGGTGACGAAGTTAGCGATGCAGGTACTGATCCAGAAATGCGTCAGCGCTTTATGGATTCTGAGCTCAGCTACTTCATGAACTACGAAAATGGTCGTCGTGTTATTGCCGAGCAGTATGTAGGTCTTCCTTACGAAGATGTAAAAGAGTAATTTTACGCATCTGCTAAAAACGCCAGGCTGCTTAGTTGCAGCCTGGCGTTTTTATTTGGTCATTCACTTCAGGTTATAGCCAATCTTATGCAGGAACAGCATGCCTGCAATCATCACAACCAATGCTCCAAGAAGTGCTCCAAGGTAGGAGCCAGATAGGTCTGCAACGTAACCGGCAAAAATCGGTGCAACGATCTGAGCAACCCCAAAGCTGATGGTCAGTTTTGCCATCGCTTTCGCTGGGTTGTAGGGGAATGCGCGTCCGACAATGGCCAGCGTTAAGCTGACGATTCCGGCAAAGGTGCCTCCCCAACAAGCGGCGGCAATGAAACTGGCCAAACTTTGGTCGGTCACAAGCGGCAAGATAAACGAAATGATTTGAATGATGTAGGCCAATTGCAGGGCTTGTATCTGTCCAATGCGGTTAGCTACCTTGTCCCAGATCAGTGCCGACGGCGCCGCACAAAGCCCCACGATGACCCACACCCAACCACCTTTGCCTGCTAACTGGGGTGTGTTTTGTAAAATATCGATAATGAACGTGGCACTGATCACGTAACCAACACCGGCACAGAAATAGGTGGCGATCAGTAGGTTCATAAACCGTGAATCAGGCTCTTCAGTTTGATTTGACGTACCTGCTTCAAATTTAGGTGGGTAGGGCATCCAAAGCCAAGCTGGAATTAGAAACACAGCGCCCATCAATGCAAGGTCTTGCCACTGTTGATCCCAGCTTAGATCGGCCGAAAATAGGGCTGTGATCAAACCGGTAAAGACAATACCGATGCCCATGCCGATGAAATGGACCCCTAATTGTGGCTTGAAATGATTGGCGCGCAACCAGTTTATGACCAGTCCAGAGGCGAGCAGCAGCCCCGCGGTACTGGAGATGCCAGAGAGAAATCTGAGTATTGACCAGAGCAGGTGATCCTCTGTAAGGCCAGTACCATACGTAGTGACCGTCGCAAGAATTAGATAAAAACGGTAGAGATGAAGTTTTGCTGACAGCTCTTTGATATTCGCCGCTAAGATAGCTCCGACTAAATAGCCGATGTAGTTGTAGGTTGCTAACCAGCCTCCCACTAACTTTGAGAGATCTGTCTGCTCTAGCATTTGCGGTAGCAGAGGTGTGTAAGCGAATCGAGCTATGCCAACCGTCAGGATCATTGAACAGATGCCAGCAAAGATAACTTTGTTGCGCTCAATGATTAAATGTCTGTTTGAATCTGTGCTGCTCACAATGCTCAATTCCTAAAGGTGATCGATCACTCTAATGCGAAAAAGTAGATAAATGTATAAAACCTTTAGTGCATCGATTTTAAGATGCGGAATGCCCATTGGATCTTAGTCGTTTCGATTTACAGAAAACCTTTAACAATAGGTCTGCTCTGGATATGAAAACCGCGAGCAGAATCAACGTGCAACCAAGTAGTTGTGACGCGGACATCGTCTCCTTCAGCCAAATCATACCTAAGATAGCCACCCAAACAGGCTCCAATGTCAGGATCAGAGCACCTCGGCTTGCGGGGCCAAGTTTCAGTGAGTAGGTCTGAACAAAAAAGCGCAGACTGGTCCCAATTAACACACTGGCAAGAAACCAGCCTAGAATCGAGATCTCGGCGTTAATGGTCCAGCTTTCGGTTAATAATGAGATCGGCAACAGAACAGCGCCCGCTGTCAGCAGTTGAATCGACGTCAGTGCTCTTAATGGTGTTTTACCGGCGGCGCGACTATTGATGTTTAGGTAGATTGCAAAAGAGATTGCTGACGCTAAGTAGTACCACTCACCCAAACCAAAGACAAAGTTAGATGTTAAGGTGAGAAAAGCAGCACCGATCACAGCAACCGGCACCGCGAACCAGGCAAAACGTGTGGGTTGGTCACCAAATAGTGGCGCCAAAAGAGGTGCAAAAATGGCACCTAAACTGGTCAGAAACGCGCCGATTCCGATATGAGTTCCGTGGAACAGGCCTAATATCCAAAACCCTAGGCCTGCGGCAAATATCACACCAACCAAGGTCACCCGCGAAAGGTCACGTAAGGTGAAGAGTAACAACTCACTGCGTGCGAACAGGGCAATCAGGAGCCCCGCCAACATAAATCGACAGCCCATGAATAGAATGGGTTCAAGACCTAGCAGAACCTCTTTAGAGAATATCCAGCTAATGGCAGCTAACAGGGAGGCCAGCAGCATGAGTAGGTCAGATTTAAGGTATTGAGGGTTCAATGTGTGATCTCGTAAGGTTGAGTGGATAGCATAAACAAAAAAGACGACCCAAGGGTCGTCTTTTTGTTGCTCAATGAAGATTACTTCATTGTTGGCATTGTGAACTCTGGACCAGCACTTAGACCGGTTGGCCAGCGAGCTGTGATTGTCTTCATGCGAGTGTAAAAGCGAACGCCGTCTGGACCGTGCATGTGCAGTGGACCGAATAGTGAACGTTTCCAACCACCGAAGCTGTGGAATGCCATAGGTACTGGGATTGGCACGTTGACACCGACCATGCCTACTTGTACGTTTTCACAGAAGTTACGAGCCGTGTCACCGTCACGTGTGAAGATAGCCGTGCCGTTACCGTATTCGTGTTCGTTGATTAGGTTCAGTGCCTCTTCATAGCTGTTAACACGAACAACCGAAAGCACAGGACCAAAGATCTCTTCGTTATAGATGCGCATGCCAGGCTTAACGTTATCGAACAGCGTTGGGCCAACAAAGTAGCCGTTGTCATGATCAACCACTTTGAAGTTACGGCCGTCAACGACAAGCGTTGCTCCTTCTTCTACACCTGAATCGATGTAACCCAATACTTTGTCAGCGTGAACACGGCTAACTAGAGGGCCCATGTGTGGCTCTGGTGAAGACATACCGTTGCCTACAGACATCTTCTCGATCTCTGCAGTCATATCTTTGATCAGGTGGTCAGCAACCGCATCGCCTACACAGACAGCAACAGAGATCGCCATACAACGCTCGCCTGCAGAACCGTATGCAGCACCCATTAGAGAGCTAACAACCTGTGATGGCTCAGCATCTGGCATTACGATCATGTGGTTCTTAGCACCGCCAAGAGCCTGAACACGTTTGCCGTGTGCACTCGCTGTTGAGTAGATGTACTCAGCGATTGGCGTAGAGCCTACGAAGCTTACTGCCTGAACTGCTTCATCTGTAAGAAGAACGTCTACTGCCTCTTTGTCACCGTTTACGATGTTGAATACACCATCTGGTAGGCCCGCCTCTTTAAGCAGCTCTGCTAGACGCATAGTCGTTGATGGATCTTTCTCAGATGGCTTCATTACGAAGGTGTTACCGCAGGCAATTGCTACTGGGAACATCCACATTGGAACCATTGCTGGGAAGTTGAATGGGCTGATACCCGCACACACACCCATAGGCATCATCTGACTGTAGCTGTCTACGCCACGGCCAACGTTTAGGCTGTGCTCGCCTTTCTGAAGGTGAGGGATACCACAAGCAAACTCAACAACTTCAAGACCACGAGTTAGTTCGCCTTTCGCGTCAGAGAAGACTTTACCGTGCTCAGAAGTAATTAGCTCAGCAAGTTCATCAGCGTTAGCTTCTACTAGCTCTTTAAACTTAAACATGACGCGAGCGCGCTGAAGTGGAGTCACTTTGCTCCAAGTTTTAAAAGCTTCTTGTGCATTGGCAATCGCTGCACGAGTCTCATCTGCAGTTGAAAGCGCAACCTCTTTAGTTTGTGCGCCAGTCGCAGGGTTGTAGACAGGTGCTGTACGACCTGAGTTTGAAGCGACGTGCTGGCCGCCGATGTAGTTACCTACGATAGACATAGAACTTCTCCTTTATTGGTATGGAGTTATTAGACATCATCATATTTGTTGTAACAATAGAAAATAATTAATGTATGATATATCAAAATTGATAGATCAATTGGGTGGGTTATGCGCAGTTCAACATTTAACTGGGAAGATGCTCGTTACTTTCTTGCCGTTGCTAGGGCAGGGCAGATGGGAAAGGCGGCTGAGAGCCTAAATATCTCGACGATTACACTGTCTCGTCACCTCTCTTATTTGCAACAGAGGACTGGAACTCCGCTCTTTATCCGCCTGAGTAAAGGACTGAAACTGACCGACGAAGGCGTGCGTTTGATGCATTACCTCGAGCGTGCAGAGGCCGAAATAGAAGCAGCCGGCGAAATCTTTGGTAGTGATAGCAGCTCCGTCAGTGGCACTGTGCGTGTCGCAGCGCCAGAGGGGTTTGCGCTGCGCGTGCTGACACCGCAGTTGTCATCTTTTCTTCAGGATAACCCAGATCTAAATATAGAAATTGTTCCTCAGTCACGCGGCTTTTCGTTATCAAGGCGTGAAGCCGATATTGCGGTGATGGTGGGTAAACCAACCGAACCCAAGCTGGACTCTATCTGCATAGGTAGCTATAGCCTTGGTCTCTATGCATCTCAACAATATATTGATCAATACGGTATGCCGGACTCTATTGAGGATTTATCGGAGCATCGTTTGATCGGTTATGTGGAAGACCTTCTTTTTTCGGACAAACTCAATACACCTCGCTCTGTATGGCCTCAGTGGCAATCACAAACAGCAATCTACTCTCCTATTGGTCAGGTTGAAGCAGTTAAAGCTGGTTTAGGTATCGGTATGCTGCACAGGTTTCTACTAAGAGAGAGTGATCAACTGGTACGTTTGACCCCTGAGATTGAGGTACAAAGAGAGTTTTATCTTGTATATCACCAGAGTACCGAGAAGGTACCTCGAATCGGTGCTACCCTCGAATTTATGAAGGGACTAAAAGCTGAGTAGTGTCTATGAATGATGTGATGATTTTAGGAGCTGGCGCACTGGGTGCATATGTCGGTGGGTGCATTGCTGAGGCGGGTTACAGTGTACAACTGGTCAATCGCTCAAGCAGTAATGCTGAAGTGGTAAACGCTCAGGGGCTCAAAGTTGAAACCAGTGATGATACCTTTGTTGTTCACCCAAGTGCGGTGCAGTTAGAGCACGCGTGCGATGCTCGTTTTGTACTGCTGTTCACTAAAACCTACCAAAGTGTAGAGGCTATCAAGGCCATTGAACCAAAACTATCACCTTCATCGATCATAGTAACGCTTCAAAACGGTTTGGGTAATGGTCTGCGAATCGCTGAACATGTTAAACAGTCTGTGATTCATGGCGTTACGATGATTCCCGCAACTCAGGTTGAGCCTGGCTTTGTTCGCTCGCACGGGTTTAGCGATACTTGGTTTGGCCCACTCAATCCGAATGATCAGCATGCGCTTTCTGCAGCGATTGAGTTGGAGAAAATATTAACAGAGGCGGGTATTACCGCTGCCAATGTCGATCAGCCTTTGAACAAGATCTGGCAGAAGGCCTGTTTCAATGTCGCTATGAACGGAGTTTGTGCTTTAACTGATGCCGGCCCGGGTATTGTTAATGACACTAAGGCGTTGAAGCGGGAAGCTCACGCGTTGGCCGATGAGGCTGTCAGCGTCGCGAACGCAATGAATGTGACTGTGGATACAGAGGCGCTGCATAACCTAATCAACTTCGCTTGTGCCGAACACCGCTTTCATCAGCCCTCTATGTTGCAGGACGTGCGGGCGGGCCGCTTAACCGAGGTCGATTCGTTGAATGGATTTGTTGTTGAACAAGCGAAGCGGTTGGGTGTTTCGGTTCCCAAAAATGAGCTAATGACGGCACTCATATTGGCACGCCAGATTTCATCTGAGTTCTGGTCAGGAGTGAAGTAACTGAGTGGCTACAACTCTTTAGGATAGGTGTGAATCAATCGCCAGTAGGTGTATCCAAACAGACCCGTAGCGAGTATTGACCAGAATGGGGCAGCACCCCAAAAGAACCACTCGGCTGCAGCCCAAAGTCCTGTAAATATGACAGTACCGTAGCGGCGAGCTTTGGGTTTGAAAAAAGCTAGGTCATCGTCGCGAATCACAATTTGTATCCTCAGGTGGATTGCATATAAAAATGAAGCGTTTATTCTAAACGCATATTAGATATTCGAGCTAATTGAGTTCGAACTGCACTATTAGGAAACAGCGTGTCTACGTCACATCATTACACACTCAAGGTTGAGTGTCCCGGCCGTACTGGATTGGTGGCCGCAATCACTACTTTTTTAGCGAATCGTGATTTTTTCATTGTCGAAATGAAGCAGTTTGATGACGAGGTGTCGGGTCGTTTTTTCAGCCGTTTAGAGTTTACTACTCACACGCCATTGGATTTAGACCTGATAGCCGACGAGTTTAATCGTGAAGTTGCGGATGCGTTAGAGATGAACGCTCAGTGGCGCAGCGCTAAAGCGCCCATGAAAACTCTGATACTGGTTTCGCAACACGATCACTGTCTGATGGAGCTGCTCTACCAGCAGAAACGTGGTGAGCTCAATATCGAAGTGACAGGCATTCTGTCTAACCACCCAGACCTTGAGCCTGTCGCCAATTTCTACGGCTTAGATTTCGAGTTGTTGCCTACCCTGGAGACAAAACTTGAGACCAAAGCTGCTCGTGAAAAGCGCATTCTGCAAGCGTTCAAAGAGACAGGTTCTGAGTTGGTGATACTGGCTCGATACATGCAGATTCTGTCGCCAGAGCTCTGTTCGGCGTTGGCAGGGCAGTGCATCAATATACACCACTCATTCTTGCCAGGCTTCAAGGGCGCTAGACCCTATTTCCAAGCCTATGATCGCGGTGTGAAACAGATTGGTGCGACCGCTCACTATGTTACTTCTGATCTTGATGAAGGTCCGATCATCGAACAAGAGGTGGGTCGTGTTGATCACAGTTTTGGCCCTGATGACTTGCGAGATATGGGTCGTAACATGGAGAACCTGGCGTTATCCAAAGCCGTTCGTGCTCACACCGAACAGCGCGTCTTTGTTAACGGTCTGAAAACTGTAGTGCTCTCATAGCTTTTCAAATTAGGTTATCGCTGCAAAGAGCTTATCAGTGCTCATTTGGGAGCCTATTCCATCCAACTGGTAACCTGGCAGGGCTTCGATGGCTGAGGTGAGTCCTGGGCTGGTGAGTTGCCCGATAAGTGCTTTAACCGGAGGGTGTTCAAGTCTGTTTGTTTTACAGACTAAAAGGTAGTGCTCCAGCGCAAGCGGGATAAAATCCAACCCGAAGTTTCGTGCCGGAGGTTCTACACCTAAGCCCACATCTGCCATGCCTGATGCCACATAGGCGGCAACGGCTGAGTGTGTGAACTCTCGAGTGGTGTAGCCATTAATCTTTTCCGGGTCCAGTTCTGCGCGATGAATCAACTCATTAAACAGTGCGCTGGTGCCGGAGCCCTCCTGCCGATTGATAAATCGAACATCAGAACGTATTAAATCGTTAAGCGACTTAATCTGTTTAGGGTTCCCTGATTGAACGATCAACCCCTGTTGGCGGGTAATATAGCGAATGACAGTAAGGTCATCACTTAACAGTTGTCGTTTGTGCTGTTCAATCAATTGGCTGCCGCCCACTCCCCTTGGAAGATGAAAGCCTGCAATATCACACTCCCCAGCGATCACAGCACGGATCGCTTGTTCGGCCGGCATGTATTGCAGATTAAGTTCTAGCTCTTCAATGTGTTCTGGGAGTAGTGCAACCGCGTAGCCGTGGCTGGCGTAAAGGCTTAGGATCGGGTTGTGTATCTCTAGCGCTTTATGGATCTCTAAATTCAATTCGGTTGCGAGGTTCTCCATCTGAGGTCCAAGTCTCGCTTGGACTCGCTCTTCGGCCCAAAGCAGTTTTTCCCCCAGTATTGTTAACTTCGCTCCACGACCTTTCTGCATCTCTACCAGAGGTGTTCCAAAAAAATCGGTCCACTGTTTGATCAGGTTCCAGCCGTGTCGGTATGAGATGCCAATCTGTTTAGCAGCGTCTGTCAGTTTCTCTGATTTTTTCAGTGCATGTAAGAGTGCAAAAAGCTGAGGACTTAGTTGCTGTCCGCTGCTGTCGGTAAATGTCCAGTTAGGCTCGACTTTGATCTTGTTCATATGAATAAAAATGCATATTTGTATAGGCTTTAACCAATGATAAGGTTCTTTAAACAAAAAATCAGCCAATATAGTGCGATTAAATATGAATATAAATGCATATTCAGAGGCGTCCTCTCTACCTACGGGTTTTACAACAGAACAGTGGGTTGATGGCGTTGTTTCTTCAATTGAGCAGTTGAAAGATAAGCCAGGCGCGCTGTTGCCTATTCTGCATGAGATTCAAAACGCCGTCGGTTACATTCCGCCTGAGTCGATCGATCTCATAGCGGCTGCGCTCAATCAATCTAAAGCCGATGTATATGGCGTGATTACCTTCTATCACCAGTTCAGAATGACACCGCCTGGGAAATATCAGGTCGAGATCTGTCGAGCAGAGTCTTGTCAGGCTATGGGTGGCCGCGCTTTAGAGGCTCACGCTAAACAAGCTTTGGGTATCGATTACCACCAGACGACCGCTGATGGCGAGATTACACTCGAGCCCGTTTACTGTTTGGGCAACTGTGCCTGTTCTCCCTCTATACGCATTGGCGATCAAACCTATGCTCGTGTCACGCTTGAACAGTTTGACGACCTGATGGATGGGCTTCGCACGCACAACTTGGAGCTAACCAATGGCTAAACTATTTATCCCGCAAGATATGACAGCAAAAGCCTTAGGTTCTGATGCCGTGGCTGATCTTATACTAGCGCTTGCCAGTGCATCAGGGCAGGAAATTGAGATTGTTAGGAATGGTTCTAGGGGCATGTTTTGGCTTGAGCCCTTAGTTGAGATCGAAACGCCAGAAGGGCGTGTTGGATTTGGCCCAGTAACAACTCAACAGGTTGATCAATCACTGGTAAATGCGATCTTGAATGCAGACAAATCTCACCCATTGTCTGTTGGGCTGACTGAAGAGATTCCCTATTTAAAACAGCAGCAGCGTTTTTCATTTGCCAGAGCTGGGTTGGATGATCCACTCTCAATCACATTTTACAAATCCACCGGTGGATTTGTCGGTTTGCGCCAAGCGTTAAATCTATCGGGGCAGCAGATTGTTGATGAGGTTAAAGAGTCAGGATTGCGTGGTCGAGGCGGTGCTGCCTTTCCAACGGGTATAAAGTGGCAAACGGTCCATGATGTGGATGCCGACCCTGGCCAAACGAAGTACATTGTCTGTAATGCGGATGAGGGTGACTCTGGCACATTTGCTGACCGTTTAGCTATGGAAGCGGATCCCTATCAGTTGATCGAAGGGATGACCATCGCGGCTCTGGCTGTGGGTGCTGAACAGGGTTACATCTATCTTCGATCTGAGTACCCTGAAGCGCACCGTATCCTTAATGCTGCGATTAACACTGCAGAGAGCGAAGGCTTCCTTGGCACTAATATCTGTGGATCGGGACGATGCTTCAATCTTGAGGTGCGTCTCGGTGCTAAAGCCTACATCTGTGGTGAAGAGACAGCGCTTCTAGAAAGCCTTGAGGGCAAGCGTGGTATGGTTCGTGCTAAACCGCCACTGCCTGCGATAAAAGGACTCTTTGGTCAGCCAACGATCGTCAATAACGTGCTTACGTTGGCTTCAGTTCCATTTATTCTTCGCGAAGGGGCTAAAGCCTATGCCGATGTTGGCTTTGGTCGTTCAAGAGGGACCCTGGCTTTTCAGTTGGCTGGAAACATTAAACGAGGCGGCCTCGTTGAACTCGGTTTTGGTCCTTCGTTAAAAACACTGTTGGACGATTTTGGCGGCGGTACCTTTACCGGCCGCCCTATGCGTGCTGTTCAAGTCGGTGGTCCTTTAGGAGCCTACCTTCCCGAATCACAATGGGATACGCCACTCGATTATGAATCCTTTGCTGCCAAGCAAGCCGTGTTAGGCCATGGTGGTGTTGTCGTGTTTGATGATCAAGTCGATATGTTGCAGCAAGCACGATTCTCAATGGAGTTCTGTGTCTCTGAGTCTTGCGGTAAATGCACACCCTGCAGAATCGGTTCTACCCGAGGGGTTGAGGTGATTGATCGAATTCAGCAAAACCAATCTCGTGAAGAGAATATGGCGTTGCTTGAAGATCTTTGCGAAACCATGGTGGATGGGTCGCTATGTGCCATGGGAGGAATGACACCCTTCCCCGTTATGAGTGCTGTACGTCACTTCCCTGAAGATTTTGCCAAGGTGGTCCACTAATGACCGTCCAATTTTTTGAAGCCGACAAAGATTACGGGACGCCTAAGCGTCAATCAGACAAAATGGTCTCTCTTTGGATAGATGACTTTCAGGTATCAGTTCCTGAGGGTACCTCTGTTATGCGTGCGGCAGCGGAGATCGGTATACAAATACCCAAGCTCTGTGCCTCTGATAATCTCGAGTCGTTCGGCTCTTGTAGACTCTGTGCCGTAGAGATTGAAGGCCGTCGAGGTAAACTTGCCTCCTGCACGACACCAGCAGAGGAGGGCATGCGTGTTACAACGCAAAATGACGCTCTGGCGAAGTTGCGTCGTAACATTATGGAGCTCTACATTTCTGATCACCCGCTGGACTGTCTGACCTGTCCGGCTAATGGTAACTGTGAGCTTCAAGATATGGCCGGTGCCGTTGGTCTGCGTGAAGTTCGTTATGGATTTGATGGTGAGAACCACCTTGAGGGTGAGAAAGATGAATCAAATCCATACTTCACCTTTGATCCGACCAAGTGTATTGCATGTTCTCGCTGTGTGCGGGCCTGTGGAGAAGTTCAGGGCACCTTTGCGTTAACCATGGGGCATCGTGGCTTTGAATCAAAGATCACCGCTGGCGCTGATGACAGTTTTATGGAATCAGACTGTGTCTCTTGCGGCGCCTGTGTCCAAGCCTGCCCGACCTCTACATTGATGGAAAAATCGGTCATTGATCAAGGTCAGCCTGAACACGCAGTTGTGACTACCTGTGCTTATTGTGGTGTGGGGTGCTCTTTTAAAGCCGAGATGAAAGGTGATCAGCTCATTCGCATGGTGCCTTACAAGGGTGGCGAAGCGAACATGGGACACTCCTGTGTTAAAGGTCGCTTTGCCTTTGGCTATGCAACACACAGTGATCGTGTGACCAAACCGATGATTCGTGACTCAATTGATCAGCCCTGGCAAGAGGTCTCTTGGGATGAGGCGTTCACTTATGCGGCTAACAAGATGCGATCTATTCAACAGAGATACGGTCGTGAAAGTATCGGTGGCATCACTTCATCACGCTGTACTAATGAAGAGACCTATCTAGTACAGAAACTGATCCGCGCTGGTTTTGGTAACAACAACACTGATACCTGTGCGCGTGTCTGCCACTCGCCGACCGGTTTTGGATTGAAAGTGACCTTGGGTGAATCGGCTGGGACACAGACATTTGAGTCTGTTTTGCACTCTGATGCTATTTTGGTGATCGGTGCCAACCCGACGGATGCACACCCTGTGTTTGGCTCGATGTTGAAGCGTCGTGTCCGAGAGGGTGCATCTCTGATTGTGGCAGACCCTCGCTCTACCAGTCTCGTCTCAAGTGCCCACATTAAAGCGTCACAACATCTTCAACTACTTCCCGGAACCAATGTTGCCGTCATTAATGCACTTGCTCATGTGGTGATTACTGAAGGTTTAGAGGATCGTGACTTTATTGCTTCGCGTGTCGATGATGGAAGCTATCAGCAGTGGCGTGAGCATATTTCAGATCCGAAACACGCACCCGAGGCCGTAGCAGAGATTACTGGTGTTGCAGCAGAGACACTTCGCGACGCTGCACGTACCTTTGCCAAAGCTCCTAATGGTTCAATCTACTATGGCTTAGGTGTTACCGAACACTCGCAAGGTTCCACAATGGTCATGGGTATTGCCAATTTGGCACTGGCGACCGGTAATATCGGCCGCTTAGGGGTTGGTGTTAACCCGCTACGTGGTCAAAACAATGTGCAGGGTTCCTGTGATATGGGTTCATTCCCACACGAGCTACCCGGTTACCAGCATGTGTCAGATGACAAGGTCAGAGCGAAGTTCGAAGCTGTCTGGAATGTGTCGCTTGATAACGAACCCGGTCTGCGTATTCCTAATATGTTTAATGCTGCGCTCGATGGTGACTTTAAAGGGATGTATGTGCAGGGTGAAGATATTGCCCAATCTGATCCGAATACGGCTCATGTTGAAGCTGCATTGAAGTCGCTTGAGTGCTTGGTGGTTCAGGATATCTTCTTGAATGAGACCGCCAAATTTGCCCACGTCTTCTTGCCGGGTTCTTCATTCCTAGAGAAAGATGGCACATTCACCAATGCTGAACGACGTATCAACCGTGTTCGCAAGGTGATGAAGCCGCTTGCTGGGATGGCCGACTGGGAGGTTACTCAGGCCTTTTCGAATGCTTTAGGCTACCCAATGAACTACCAGCATCCTTCAGAAATTATGGATGAAATCGCTCAATTAACACCCTCATTTGCAGGTGTGAATTATCAGCGTTTAGAAGAGCAGGGTAGCATTCAATGGCCATGTAATGATCAGCAGCCTGAAGGTACGCCGATTATGCACATGGATAGTTTTCCAATCGGAAAGGCTCAGTTCGCGATCACTGAGTATGTGCCGACTGAAGAGCGATCGAATCGACGTTACCCTCTGCTTCTGACCACTGGTCGAATCTTGAGTCAGTACAATGTCGGTGCTCAGACCCGTCGAACAGAGAACCAGCAGTGGCACCCTGAAGATCAACTCGAGCTCCATCCGATCGATGCCGAGGATCGCGGTATTCAAACAGGTGATTCGGTCAGTATTGCCTCTCGAATGGGCACCACTGTGCTCAAGGCGCTGGTCTCAGATCGTATGCAGCCAGGTGTGGTCTACACGACTTTCCACCACCCAGGTAGCGGGGCGAATGTGGTCACAACTGAAAATTCAGATTGGGCGACTAACTGCCCTGAGTACAAAGTGACAGCCGTGCAGGTTAATAAAGTCACCGGTGAGTCCGATTGGCAGTCTCAGTTTAAGCAGTTTGATAAACGTCAGAGAGACTTCTTGGCGTCAGCGACGGGTGAGAAAGCCTAACCCGTGATGAAGCAGAGTCGAACGCGACAGGTATCCCGATGGCAGGTTAATCAATCTGAGGTTAGCCTGTTTGATGAGGTAGCCGAAGAGATACCCACAGCGCTCGTCTATAACGGGCTCTCTTATGCGGTGATGATGACAACGCCAGCGGATTTTGAGGTCTTTGCCTATGGCTTTTCATTAACCGAAGGGGTTGTGGAGTCGGCTGACGAAATATTGGGTATCGATGTTGAGTATCTGCCTGATTCGGCAGGTGTTTCAATTGAAATTGAGGTGACTCAACGTGCCGCTCGTCGTTTGGGAGAGACGCGGCGTAACCTTGCAGGACGCACTGGCTGTGGCTTATGCGGTGTAGAGTCGATACAGCAGGCGATTCGACCTATTGCAGCTGTATCCCAGACAGTCAATGTTAACCCTGAATCGATCGACTTAACGGTTCAGCATTTGCAGTCACATCAAGCGCTGCAAACAGCAACCGGGGGAGTGCATGCTGCTGCATGGTGTTCTCTGTCGGGTGAGATCTTAAGAGTGTTTGAAGACGTTGGGCGTCACAATGCGATGGATAAACTGGTGGGTTATCTCATGCAAACAGGCGCTGAAGTGGAGAACGGATTTGTACTTATTTCCAGTCGAGGGAGTTACGAAATCGTTCAGAAAGCGGCCGTCATTGGCATTGCCCAGCTGGTTACTCTATCAGCTCCCACTGATCTTGCTTGTCGTCAGGCCGAGGCGGTTGGGATTCGTTTGATCGGTTTTGCTCGCCCCGGACGACAGGTGCAGTACACAAAGTTGAATAAGGAAATTTAGAATGTCACAGCATCAATTGGCATCGATGATCGAGATGGTTAATCAAATCGCCGCCAATATCACTTCTGGAGAGTCTCAAGATCAGGTGGCTGAGAAGGTCTCTGTGCACTTAAAACGCTTTTGGTCACGCGGTATGAAAGAGCAAATTTTTGCTTATCTAGAGGCGGATGGATCTGAACTGTCACACGCAGCGAAAGCCTCTTTAGAGCGATTGAAAGCGCTCTAATATCTCCTGCCACTCCTCTGGCGTATTGGCATTGAGTAGCTGTTGCTCGTCTATGCAGGGGATAGAGCGCTCTTCTCTTTCAGAAAAGAAACGCTTGAGAGAGAGTCTTTCACCCTCAACAAGTCGCTGCGTCAGTCCATCGATAAGAGATTCAGGATTCCAAATAAAGATGGGAATGTAGAGATCATCGAAGTGGCTAGTGCACTGATGGGTAAACCCCGCATCAATGAGTCGACTTAACTCGCTGCGTTGCATTAGTGGCAGATCAACGGGTATCACTAAGGTTGGCCGTGATGAGTCTTCAGCCAGTGCTGCATGTATGCCACCTAGAGGACCGGAGTCTTTAAACTGATCTTGTATATGAGCTGGATTGTCATCATTTCGGCAAACCCTTACTTTACCTGCCCCACATTCAGATAATAGCTGTTGGGCACGCGCTAACAGCGTTTCTCCATCCAGTGTCAGTAGAGCCTTATCAGCCCCCATTCTTGATGAGTGACCGCCGGCTAGAATGACTCCATTGAACTTATGCATCTTGCTCATCTTTCTAAAGGTTGCGAGGTCGTTTAGTTTACCCTAGAGCTCATTTAGGTTCTGCAAATAGTGCTCGGCTGTTTGCAGAATCTCTGACTTCTCCTCTTCAGGCTTTTTATCCCAGTTACGATAGACCATCGCGGTGCGTGGGTTGTTGCTGAAACGGCTGGCGTGGCGATGTTGGAAGTGCCAATAGAGGCTATTGAATGGGCAGCTGTTATCCCCCGAGCGTTGTTTCACATCGTAGTGACACCCTTTGCAGTAGTCGCTCATTCGATTGATGTACTGGCCTGATCCTGAATAGGGTTTGGAAGCTAGCAAGCCGCCGTCGGCAAACTGACTCATACCGAGGGTGTTGGGCATCTCTACCCACTCAATGGCGTCGATGTAGATGCCTAGATACCAGGCATCAACCTGTTTAGGATCAATGCCAGCCATTAAACAGAAGTTCCCTATAACCATCAGTCGCTGAATGTGGTGCGCGTAGGCGTACTCCAGTGACTGATCAATGCACTGGTGCATGCAGTTCATTTTGGTCTTACCATCCCAGAAAAAGTCGGGGAGATGCCTATCTGCATTCAGGGCATTCATGCTGGGGTATTCAGGTAGATTGATCCAGTAGATGCCACGAACAAACTCGCGCCAACCTAGAATCTGCCTGACAAAGCCCTCTATCTGAGCAAGATCGATACGTTCGGGTTGCTCGCGGTATGCTTGAATGGCTCGCTCAATCACCTGTGCCGGTGAGATCATTTTACAGTTCAGAGCGAAGGAGATTCGTGAATGGTAGAGACTCCATTTGTGCTCCGAGTTCGCCGTCATCGCATCCTGGAATTTTCCAAATAGAGGTAGGCAGTGAGTGCAGAAAAACTCCAGCAACTCCAGCGCTTCACTTCGTGTGATTGGCCAGACAAGTTGTGTGCCCATCTCACCAAAGTAGTTGATGCCGTGTCGATCTAAACGGTTTCGAATATCTTCTGTGTTGTGAGCAAACACCAGTGGTTCTGGAATGTCCGCAAGATCCGCTTTTTTAAACGCTTTTTGGTTCTCGGTATCGTAATTCCAACGACCGCCTTCGGGCTCTTTGCCCTGCATAAGGTAGCCATGTTTAACCCGCATGCGCCGGTAGAAGGCCTCCATACGGTGTCCAGTATTAGGTTTAAACTCTTTGCTGATCGCTTCAAATGGCAGTAGGAAGTGCTCGGTGTCGAACTCACGCAGACCGGTCCCTTCTGGTAGTGATAGGTTGCGACACTGTTCAAGAAGACGTATCTCATCAGGTCGCTGATACTCAATCTGTGTAAAACCGTGGCGTTTGATCAAATGGTTGATCAATGAGTCTAGGGATTCAAAATCGGCGGTCTCATCAAGCGTTAAATGAATGACCTGATGACCAGCGCTTTTAAGAGCCTCGGCAAAGCGCTGCATCGCCATAAAAAAAGCGGTGATCTTTTGCAGATGGTGTTTAACGTAGTTCTGCTCTTGGTGCAGTTCAGCAATGAGGTAGGTAACTTGGTCTGATTTGTCACGAAACCAGCTGTGTTTGGCGTTGAGTTGGTCGCCGAGTACCAGTCTAAGGGTGCTCATCGCTGTTGCTTAGCCTCGCGTCGACAGCGCTCCGAGCAGTACTTCACCTGCTCCCAATCGCGCTCCCACTTTTTGCGCCAGTTGAAGGGCTTTTGGCACTGCTCACAGATTTTGCTTGGTAGATTGAGTTTGTGGTGCATTATTTCATCTCGATGGGCCAGTCGTGGTAGTCGACACGATCGATTGGCAGCATCATCTCTTCACCGCCCCAACGCTGTATAAATAGCCCCTCAGGGTCATAGGTATGTGTCTGCTTCGCCAGATTGAATTGTCGATGGCCGCGCGGGTCTGCACCAACTCCACCTAAGTACTGCCAGTTCCCCCAATTACTGGCCAGATCAAAATCGATCAGCGCCTCTTCAAAGTAGGCCGCACCGTAACGCCAGTCAATGCCAAGCTCATGCACTAAGCAGCTCGCCACCAGCTGTCTGGCGCGATTGGATTGATAACCCGTTGCTTTCAACTGACGCATGGCAGCGTTGACGATTGGGTAGGGGGTGGTGCCTTCAATCCAGGACTTCATTCGTTCTGGGTAGAAAGAGGTTAAGGGCTTACGATTAAATGGCCCAGTCTGGTGATAGATCTTGTTGCCCCACTTGTGGGCATACCACTGGAAATAGTCACGCCACAGCAGTTCAAAAAATATCCAGTAGGTCGAGTCATTTGCAACCACATCTTCCTCATAACGATTCAGCCTCTCAATGATGCGCTTGGGTGACAATACCCCTAGCGCTAACCAGGGACTGAATTTAGTCGAGCACGCCCACTCATCCAGACCATTCCTAGTCTCCTTGTAGGTGGCGGGTAGATCACTGGAGAAATAGTGTTCGAGATGGTCTAACGCGCTCTGCTCAGAACCGTTGAAGGCATTCTCGCTAGAGCAATCAATGTTGAATGTGGAACCCTGTTTATCGCCGAGAGGAGGTAGGCTGTCAGGTTCAGCAATACGGGCATCAACCTCGATCGACTCTATCTTCTTTCTAAAGGGGGTGAAGCTATCCGGCAGTTCCGCTAGGGCAAAGGGAAGTTGTCGCTCACCGTAAAGAGTGTGCGTCTCTAACACTGTTATCACTAGGTGCGGAAAGCGTGATGCGATCTCTTTAAGAGCGCTCTGCTCATAGCTGCCAGTGTGTCGAGAGGTGACTAAATGCTCGACTTGATCACGTAAAATGACCTGGCTTAACGCTTCGACGTAATCGCTTTCAATCACTTCTAACGCCTGGTTCAGCAGGCTAAGTTTGCTGTGCAAGCTTGACAGTGCTTGGTTTAAAAACTGTTGGCGATGCTTACCGATTCCTTTGAAACCAAATCGATTGGTGCGCTTATCCCTGGGGTGTTGGATGAAGAGACAGGTTAGCTGTTCGCTGTTACGGGCTTTATTAAAGACGGGGTTGTCATCAAGGCGTAAGTTGTTGGTGAACCAGAGCAGTGTGTGTCGATACATGGGGCGATCCTATGGTTGAATCTTTGATACGCACTGCTCTGGGCTTTAGAGCACGGAGTGACTGGAATCAATCGGGTTGGAAAATAGATCCTTTGATAGCCGCTTTGACCGTTTTGACAATCAACACCGTTAGCAAAATAGAGACCAGTGTCAGCATCAGGTGGCTCAATGTTTGGAAGAAGAGAGTCTGGCTCTGCTCAAACATGATCAGTGTGCCAATGGTGAAGGCTGCAATTGGGAAAGAGTAGGCCCACCAAGAGACAAAGAAGGGGATTCTTGCAAAACGTGGAAGCTGCGACACAAGTAGCAGAACCAAGAACATCGCCGCGTAGTAGAGGATGTGTGCAAAGTTATCGACAACGCCCTGATTGAGCTTCAAATAGGCAATAAATCCGACCGCGGGCGGCGCGATCATGATAAACAGTGTCGGCAGTAACTTCTCTGGGAGTGGCTCGTGAAAAATGATGCGGTTAAAAACTAATACCTTTAACACAATCCAGTAGACTATTCCGATCGCAAAGAAGAACCAGCTGACCTCGGTAAAGCCCAGCGTAACCCCGCCAATGGGTGCAATGATGTTGCCCACAATCGGGATGAACCAAGCAGGGGTCGTGTGTTGTACCTGCCAGCGAGCGTGGTGTATCCATTGATTCATCAAATAGAGCGTCAAGATCAGTTGGATTGAAGCGCCCATCCACCATACGGCCGTTGCCAGAGGTGTCATGATCTCCGCCATTGCGACCGCGATCAGCATCAAACCGATGGAAAAAGCAGGGAAGAAGCTGATTTTGATGGGGTGATTAAACTCGGCAATCACCTGATGAGCATGACGGCGCATCTTTAATAGGTAGCTGATTGCCAGTGTTGCTAATAGAACGGCCGTAATCACTAACAGTACTTGCCACACAAGGTTAGTAATACCTAGAACCTCAGAGGCTTTTTTCCAAGCGAGGGTTAAGCCACCCATTCCCATTACCGTTGCGAACAGAGCCACCGGCATATGGGCTAGACGAGATGTCACATCATTCATTGTTTAATCCTGTGAAATTAGATGGATCTAATATAAGGGCTAACCTTAATGGCAACATTAAGATTGATCAATTGCTATCACCTCTATGGCATCTCTACTGATCGAAAACTGAATGTTGAAGCGCTCCAAACTGATTCCGTAAATACGTGTCTCATCAGAGTGAAAGGCTGGTCTAGGATCTTGCCTTAAGACCTCTTCAATGAGTGTCGATAGTTGTGGTTCTTTAGAGATAACCTCTAAGGCCTGATCAGAAAATTGAATAGGTTGTTGCAAGGGTTCGGGCTGTTCCATGCCGGGGTAAACGGCATCTGGCACTGAGTCGGAGTAGGGGATGTAGGGTTTGATATCAAAGACCGGGGTGCCATCGACAAGGTCGATGCCGGACAGATTCAGGTGAACCCCTTGGTTTGTATTGATTGAGTCGAGTTTCACAACCGATAACCCCATAGCGTTAGGTCTATGTGTGCTGCGTGTGGCAAACACGCCTAGCTTCTCGTTACCACCTAAACGGGGTGGTCGAGTTAAAGGCTTCCAGCCGGCATTCAGGTTCTCACTGAACTGAAAAATCAGCCAAACGTGAGAGCAGTTCTCTAACCCCCTAACGGCATCAGGGTCGTTGTAGGGTGAGACTAGCTCCAATACAGCTTGCGCGGAGGGCGCAAGGCCAGGCTGGCGCGGTGCGCCAAACTTCTCTTTGAATGGTGTTTTGATGAAACCGATCGGTTCAATACTGTGCATTCAGTTACATCTCTTCAATCGGTCTATCAGGAACGGCAGCGTCATCGTAGGCCCCCCAAATGGTTTGATCGAACTGAATGACGGATCCCGTCATCATGCCGCTGTCCTCTGAAGCCATCCATAGCACCGCTTTAGCGACCTCATCAGTCTGAAGAATTCTGCCTGCCGGAAGGGTGGCTGCTTTCCGATCAATAAATGAATCATCCCCCGTCTCTTGAGCGATCAGCTCTCGCTCGTGATCAGAGTTCATCCAGCCTATATCGAGCTGATTGACGCGAATTTGGTTTCTTAACAGGGCATAGCCAGAGTTTCTGGTGAGTGTCGCCAAGGCACCTTTTGATGCGCAGTAGGGGGATAGAAAAGGTTGTCCGGCATGTTCTGACATCGATCCAATGTTGATGATGGCTCCTTTGATCTTCTCGCGAATCATCACTTTGACACTCTCTTGCATGAGAAAGAAGGGCGCCTTTGTGTTGATGGCGAACATTTGATCGAACAGTTCTGGAGAGGTCGTCAGTAGGTTGCCTCTATCCGTTAATCCTGCCGCATTCACCAATAGATCAACCCGTCCAAACTGCTGATCGGTCTCGGCCACAATGTTGCGAACCTGGTCTATTTGATCGAGTTCAGCCGCAACAAAATGGGTTTTAATGCCATACTGTTCCGCGATCTCTGAAGAGACCTGTTTGCCTCTGATCTGGTTGCGGCCGGTGATAACAATTCCTGCTGCGCCTGCTTGGGCAAATTGGTGTGCGATGGCTGCGCCCAAGCCTTGAGTGCTGCCTGTAATGATTGCTACTTTTCCATCGATACGGTTCATCAATCTGTCCTAGTTTGATACTGACATCACCATACTGTTAAGAAAGGTTTGTGAAAAGTCTTATCGTCCTGGCGTTCTACAAATACTAATCGCTTCAATGTAAACCGTACCCGCTGCTTTGAGTGCTTCAGATGCTCGGTCAAAGGTGGTGCCGGTGGTATGAATATCATCGATCAATAGGACGTGACTGGGCGCTGGCTGATTGCAGTAGAAGGTCGAACCTAAATTGGTTTTACGTTCTGCACGATTGAGTGAGGCTTGATGGTCTGTTCGACGCTTTTTTTGAAGGGATTGTCGATCAAGGGGGAGCTTTAAATAGCGACTCAAATGTTGGGCAATGATCTCCGCTTGATTAAAGCCACGCAGTGCACAATCGATTGGGTGACTGGGTATCGGTATCAGTGTGGGTTGGGTGCCGAATCGAGAGAGATCGATCTGCTTTGCCAGCAGCTGGCTCATCCAGAAAAGGGGCTCTGGATTCTTTCCCTGTTTGATCTTCTGGAATAGCTCTCGCATGGGGAACTGGTAGATCAGTGGTGATTGTGCGGTATCAAAATGAAACCACTCGCCATAGCAGTCTGGGCAGGATTCGTCTGGTTGATTAAGAGGGTAAGCGCAGACCTGGCAGGGGGTGCTGTTTTTAGCAAGGTCTGCAAAGCAACCCAAACAGAGTGGCTCATTGAACGGTTTGCTTAGTCTGCATAATGGACATTTTGCTGAGTCAAATAGCCACTCAACGATCGACTCTATCTGAAACATCAGTCTGGCCTCCTTGCCTATGATAAATTTAGTTTAGTCAGCGTTTTTAACTCTGTAAAATAGTCGCTCAAACTTAATCTGAAAGGGGCAGTGCGCGGTATGAAGCAGCGTTTTTTTGTGACGGGCACTGAGGTCTCTTCACCCGTCAATGAATTCAGTTGTGCGCTTTTAAAGCAGGCTAATCAGAAAGGGTTTAGCTCTCTGGGTCTTAAGCCAGTAGCGACTGGCTGCAGTGATGTGGATGGAGAGTTAAAGAGTCAAGAGGCGCTAAATTTAATGGCTTGCTCCTCTATTGAGCTCTCCTATTTTCAGGTCAATCCTTTCTCGCTAGCCGCAAATGCTTCGCCACACATTGCTGCTGAGATGGCGGACGTTAGAATGAGTGCTGATCGAATTAAGGCCTACATGAGCGGCGCACTAATGCGTTCGGTCAACCTGGCATTGGTCGAGGGAGTCAGTGGATGGCGGGCGCCAATCAATGATCGCGAGTCGATGGCTAGCGTCGCCCAGGCTTTGGGCTTTCCAGTGATATTGGTCGTCAGTCTAAATGAGAATGCGATCAATCAGACCTTGTTAACTCTGGAAGCTATCCGTCGTGACGGTCTCACTTTGGCCGGCTGGGTTGTTTCGCATATTCAGAGTGAGGTTGAACAGCAGTCTGTGGATTGGTTACATCGAGTAGTACCGGCGCCTTTGTTGGGGGCTATCTCTTCAGAGGTCGGTGAATCAGATGAGTTAGATCTGGTACAGTTAGGATTGTAAAAACCGCTCAACGATTTTTGTAAACAGCGCAGGCTTCTCTGCATGTGGCCAGTGCCCAGTTCCTTCGATGATTCTTAGCTGTACTTTGGGGAAGCGTTTAACCACCTCGTTTTGGTATTCAGGTTTGATGTAGTCTGATTCGCTGCCTTTGATGAAAAGGGTTGGGCCTAGGTATTCACCCTCACTCATTGGGCTTGCGATCTGATCATACTCGCGCTCAAGTGCCTCTAAGTTCATTCTCCAATCAAAGCCCGCCTCGGTGCGATAGAGGTTCTTCAGCAGAAATGCTCGGATACTGGCGCTGTCAATGTGTTGACTTAGGTGTTGATCAGCCTCAGTTCGGCTTTTGATCGCGTTCAATGGGACCTGTTTAAGTCCTTTGAACACATCTGTGTGGTGGTGAGGGTATTGCACGGGGGCAATATCAACCACGATTAATCGTGAGACTCTTTCGGGTTGGTTTAGTGCTAGCTCCATGGCGATCTTTCCGCCCATAGAGTGTCCTAGCAGATTAAATTGCTGTAACCCCAGTTGGTCAGCCAGTGCCAGGACGGAGTCTGCAAAGGTGCTGTAGTTAAACTGATCAACCTGAGGAGAGCGGCCATGGTTAAGCATGTCGGGAGCGATGATATCAAACTGCTGTTGCAGTGCTTTGATGGGACCGCCAAGATTTTCCCAGCTGCCGAATAGGCCGTGTAACATCAAAAGCGGTTCACCAGAACCGCTTCGATGAAAGTGCAAGCTCATCGCTTACAGAACGTCCAGTAGCTCAACGTCGAAAAGAAGCGTTGAGTAAGGAGGGATGCCACCCGGAGAGCCTTGCGCACCGTAGGCTAGATTGTAAGGGATGAATAGGCGCCATTTAGAGCCTTTAGGCATCAATTGAAGGGCTTCAGTCCAACCTGCGATTACACCCGTCACTGGGAATTCGATCGGTTGACCGCGCTCGACAGAGCTGTCGAAGACAGAACCGTCTGTGAATGTGCCGTGGTAGTGAACGCGTACTTTGTTAGCCGTTGTTGGCTTCTCAGCATCCGCATCACCTGCCGATAGGATTTCGTATTGCAGACCCGATTCAGTCACTGTTACTTCATCACGCTTTGCGTTGTCGTCTAGGAACTGTTGGCCAGCAGCCGCTTTCTCTTTGGCTTCTGCTTCTTGTTTAGCGCGTAGGCGTTCAGTCAGCTCGTTGAATGCCGCTTGTAGATCTTCTGGTTCTACGTGCATCGCTTCGCCGGCGAAAGAGGCTTTAAGGCCAAAGGCAACTGCGTTGATGTCTACGCCGTCAAAACCGTTTTGTGCCAGTTGGTCACCCATCTGACGACCAATGCCGTAGCTGGCGCGCTGTTCAATTGTTTCTAATGTAATGTCGCTCATGATTATCCAAATGTTTCGTTTAAGAACGGCGCGCAGGGTAACATATTCGTTACTGTTGAACGAATAGCAGTGGGTCTACGCGTTGGTTATTCAGACTCACGCCCCAGTGTAGGTGGGGTCCCGTCACTCGTCCGGTGGCACCTACCAGACCGATCTGTTGTCCCAGATCGACTTGATCACCGACTTTAACGTCAATTTTGCTCATGTGGCAGTACATGGTGGATAGGCCATGGCCATGGTCGATGATCACGGTATTGCCATTGAAGAAGTAATCTCCTACGGCGGTTACTTTGCCTTTAGCCGCTGCTTTAATCGGTGATCGATCGGGTGCAGCAATGTCCAGTCCAGAGTGGGGTGCACGAGGCTGATCATTGAAAAAACGTTTAAGTCCAAAGGCGCTGGAGTAGGGGCCTTCAGCAGGCATAGCCAAAGTCAGTATTGGGTCTTCGTTTTTGGTAAACAGTTTGTAGGCGCTCTTTTGCTCAGCCGACTCTCGTTTCCAACGTGCAACCTGTTTGGGGTCGGGTTCGACGTATTTACGCTGCTTAATCTTCAAACGCTGTTCTGGATAGGCTTTATCGTCTAATTGAAAGGTTAGAGTCTTGCCACTGAATTTGAGCTCCTGTGCTTTGCCAACGGTTGCCTTAAGGCTAATGCCGGCAACGGCAGTCCACTGTCCCTCTTGATCGACAACCATCACTCGGTAACCGTCATACGTCACTTCAGGTGCAGGTTCGCTGCTGGGCAGGCCTAGGTCTACGATGGCGATACCGCCCGGTACACGAGACTCTGTGGGCAGTGCTTTTGCAGTTAGGCTGAATAGAGCCAGTGACAGTGTCATCAGAAACAGGGGTAATCGCATACTCTCTCCCTTAATTATTAGTGTGCTTATCAATCGTTGGTTTCGGTGTGGATATCTGTAACCGTTGATGTGATGGAGCCTTTTTGCAGTCGAATATTGATACTCTGCCCGGCCTTAACTTGGCGTGAATCGCGTATCACCTCGTGCTGATCAGTCGTCGCCAATGCATAGCCACGCTCAAGCGTCGCTAGCGGGCTAATGGCCTGAAGGCGGCCCACCTTTTCAGCCAGCTCCAGCTTTCGTCGATCAATTTTACTCTTCGTAAGACTCTCTAACCGACTCATCAGTTGTTTAACCTGTTCCTGATGAGCAGTAAGAGTTCTACTCGGATTGAGACGACTAAGCTGGCTTTGGTTCTGATTGAGTTGGCTGCGTTTGTCGCGCATCAATCGGTTCATCGCGCTGTGCAGTCTCAGCTCCAATTCGTCACTACGCTGAACCTGTTCGCGGATACGCTCTCCGGGGTGTCTAAGCCGCTGTTGTAGGCTCTTTAACTGTGCCTGTTTTGCTGACAATAACCAATCAAACCGCTGTTTAAGAGCGCGCTCAGCTCGATTGATGTTGGCTAATATCTCTGCGCCATTGGGGCTGAGTAATTCGGCTGCTGCTGACGGAGTAGGGGCTCTTAAATCCGCCACCATGTCGGCGATGGAGAAGTCGACTTCGTGCCCGACCGCCGAAACGGTCGGGATGTTTGAGTTGGCTAGACTGAGCGCAACGACCTCTTCGTTAAAGGGCCAGAGATCTTCAAGCGAACCGCCACCGCGACCCACAATGAGTACATCCGCGATCCCTTCGCGGTTTGCCAGTTCAATCGCCTTAACAATTTGCCCAGTGGCTTCATTGCCTTGAACCGCCGTTGGGTAAAGTCTGACGGGTAGTCCAGGGTAGCGACGTTTGAGTACCGTCAAGATGTCGTGAATCGCTGCTCCAGTGGGGGAGGTGATCACGCCTATGCATTTAGGGTGTTCAGGGATCGGTTTTTTGCGGTCCGCTTCAAATAGCCCTTGCGCTTGCAGTTTTAGCTTTAGTTTTTCGAATAGGACTTGGAGTTGCCCTTGGCCATCTTGCTCCATAGCGCTACAGATCATCTGATAGTCGCCACGCCCTTCGTAAAGACTCACGCGTCCGGTGACAACCACCTGGTCACCCTCCTTGGGGGCAAAGTTCACCCGCAAATTGTTACCACGGAACATGGCGCAGCGAACCTGAGCTTTCTGATCTTTAAGGGTGAAGTACCAGTGGCCAGAGCTTGGCTTGGCTAAGTTGCTGATTTCGCCAACGACCCTGATCGAAAGAAACGAGTTCTCCAACAGCGATTTTACCTGCTTGTTCAGTTCGCTAACTGCGATGGCTGTTCGATTTGAAGAGGTTTGAACATTCATCCGGTCATGCTAGCGGTTGTTGCTTCTTTTTAACAGAAAAAATCCTATTGTGCGGCGCAGAAAAAAGGGTGAAAAATGCCGCTATTTACTGCGACTTTAGATTGATAAAAAAGGCGAATTTTAGTAATGTATTGGGCTAATTTTTTGCCCATTTAGACAGGTTTTTTAGAATGTTACGAATTGTTGAAGAGGCTTTGACCTTTGATGATGTACTTCTCGTTCCCGCTTATTCAGAAGTGTTGCCTAACGCCGTTAGTTTGAAAACACGTCTGACCAAGGGTATCGAACTCAACATCCCACTGGTTTCTGCGGCGATGGATACCGTGACTGAATCTCGTCTTGCGATTGCTATGGCGCAAGAGGGTGGTATCGGCATCATTCATAAAAACTTAACCATCGAACAGCAGGCTGAAAATGTTCGCCGAGTGAAAAAGTTCGAGGCGGGTGTTGTTACTGATCCAGTCACTTGTCAGCCGACTACAACGGTTCGTGAAATCATCGCGCTGTCTCGTGAAGTGGGCTTCTCTGGTTTTCCTGTTGTTGAGAACGGCGACCTAGTCGGTATCGTCACTAGCCGTGATGTTCGCTTTGAAGAGAACCTAGACACCCCAGTCTCTAACATCATGACACCCAAAGAGCGTCTAGTGACGGTGGGTGAAGATGCGACTCACAAAGAGATCTCTGACCTTCTGCGTAAACACCGTATCGAGAAACTTCTAACCGTAAACGAGCAGTACCAACTGACCGGTATGGTGACGGTTAAAGATATGAACAAGGCGCAGGCTTACCCTAATGCGGCTAAAGATTCTCGCGGTCGTCTACTGGTAGGTGCTGCGGTAGGTACTGGTGCGGATACAGAAGCTCGCGTTGCAGCACTGGCTGAAGCGGGTGCCGATGTCATTGTTGTTGATACGGCACACGGTCACTCAAAAGGTGTTATTGATCGTGTTCGTTGGGTTAAACAGAACTTCCCAGATGTACAGGTGATCGGCGGTAACATCGCAACAGCAGATGCTGCCATCGCGTTAGCGGATGCGGGTGCTGACGGCGTTAAAGTAGGTATCGGCCCTGGTTCTATCTGTACGACACGTATCGTCGCAGGTATCGGTGTGCCACAGATCAGTGCGGTAGCCAATGTGGCTGCGGCGATGGCTGAGCGTGGCGTGCCTCTGATTGCTGACGGTGGTATCCGTTTCTCGGGTGATATCTCCAAAGCGATTGTTGCGGGCGCCTCTGCCGTCATGGTGGGCTCTATGCTTGCCGGTACTGATGAAGCGCCAGGTGAAGTTGAGCTGTTCCAAGGCCGTGCATTTAAGTCATACCGTGGTATGGGTTCTTTAGGTGCGATGTCAGGATCAACTGGCTCTTCAGACCGCTACTTCCAAGATGCGAAAGCGGGTGAAGATAAGCTTGTACCAGAAGGCATCGAAGGTCGTGTACCTTCGAAAGGTCCGCTGGCAGGCGTTGTACACCAGTTGATGGGTGGTCTTCGCGCCTCTATGGGTTACACCGGTTCAGGTGATATCGACACCATGCGCACTAAACCAGAGTTTGTTCGTATTACCAATGCAGGTATGAGCGAGAGCCACGTGCACGATGTCAGCATCACTAAAGAGGCACCAAACTACCGCGTCGGTTAAGACTCGATAGTTAGAATTTCAGTGGGGTAACTCAGGTTGCCCCATTTTTAGTTTTAAGGGCAGCTTGCCCGCAGTTGGAATCAGAAAGAAATGAGCCAAGATATCCATTCGCAACGCATACTTATTCTAGATTTTGGATCGCAGTACACCCAGTTGATCGCACGTCGTGTTCGTGAAATCGGCGTCTACTCTGAGATCTATGCTTGGGATATGGACGAAGCTGACATTCGTGCCTTCAATCCAAAGGGTATCATTCTAGCCGGTGGTCCTGAGTCTGTGACGGAGTTGGATTCGCCACGTGCTCCACAGGTGGTTTTCGATCTGGGTATTCCGGTTTTGGGTATCTGTTACGGCATGCAGACCATGGCAGAACAGCTTGGCGGTAAAGTGGCTTCGTCGGACGAACGTGAATTCGGTTATGCACGTGTCCGTTTGATGGATAACGCCAGTCGTCTACTTGAAGGTATCGAAGATCATATGGCAAACAACGGTGTCATGTCGTTGGATGTCTGGATGAGCCACGGCGATAAGGTCGTTGAGTTACCTGAGGGTTTCTCAATCATCGCTGCGACTGAATCAGCACCTGTTGCCGCTATGTGTGATCCTGCTCGTCAACTTTACGGCGTGCAGTTCCACCCAGAGGTGACTCATACGAAACAGGGTCTGCGTATTCTTGAGCGTTTTGTCCGTGACATCTGTGGTACTGAAGCACTTTGGACGCCGGCCAATATCATTGCGGATCTGGTTGAGCGTGTTCAAGCTCAGGTGGGTGACAATAAAGTATTGCTTGGCCTATCGGGAGGTGTCGATTCCTCTGTGGTTGCAGCGCTTCTGCATAAAGCGATCGGCGATAAGCTGACCTGTGTCTTTGTTGATAACGGACTTCTTCGCAAGAACGAGGGCGATCAGGTCATGGAGATGTTTGCGAACAACATGGGTGTTCGTGTTATTCGTTCTGATTCTGAAGATCTCTTCTTGGGTCGTCTTAAAGGTGAAGCGGATCCTGAGAAGAAACGTAAGATTATCGGTAATACCTTCATTGAAGTATTTGATGATGAGGCGGCTAAACTAACTGAGTGTCGCTTCTTGGCTCAGGGCACCATCTACCCGGATGTGATTGAGTCGGCTGCCTCGAAGACCGGCAAGGCGCATGTGATCAAGTCGCACCACAACGTGGGTGGTCTTCCTGAAGATATGGCATTTGAGTTGGTTGAGCCACTGCGTGAACTGTTTAAAGACGAAGTTCGCAAGATCGGTCTTGAACTGGGTCTTCCCTACGATATGGTCTACCGTCACCCCTTCCCAGGCCCTGGTCTCGGTGTTCGTATTTTGGGTGAAGTTAAGAAAGAGTATGCCGACATTCTTCGTGAAGCGGATGCGATCTTTATCGAAGAGCTGCATAAAGCGGATTGGTACCATAAAACGAGCCAAGCCTTTGCCGTATTCCTACCCGTTAAGTCCGTAGGGGTTGTGGGTGATGGCCGCCGTTACGAATGGGTCATTGCGATTCGTGCCGTTGAAACGATCGACTTCATGACCGCTCGTTGGGCTCACCTACCTTATGAACTGCTTGAAACAGTCTCTAGCCGTATCATCAACGAAATTCCGCAGGTCTCTCGTGTGACATACGATGTTTCGAGCAAACCACCTGCAACCATTGAGTGGGAGTGACGGGCACTGGCTGGCAATGTCTAGCAACGGCAGGCATTTCGGCTGAGGGTAAAAGAACTTTCCGCTAAGCGATAGACTGTATGTAAACACAGTATTGCAAGGACGCGGAACATGCCTCATGTGGCGGCCAGGACGGCCAGCCGGGATCGGGATACTGGTCGTTACCAGAGCCACCGACCCGAGCAAACCCTTCTCTATCAGATCGTTGACGAGTATTACCCGGCATTCGCTGCGCTTATGGCAGAGCAGGGAAAGGAATTGCCGGGCTATGTGCAACGGGAATTTGAAGAATTTCTCCAATGCGGGCGGCTGGAGCATGGCTTTCTACGGGTTCGCTGCGAGTCTTGCCACGCCGAGCACCTGGTCGCTTTCAGCTGTAAGCGTCGCGGTTTCTGCCCGAGCTGTGGGGCGCGGCGGATGGCCGAAAGTGCCGCCTTGCTGGTTGATGAAGTACTGCCTGAACAACCCATGCGTCAGTGGGTGTTGAGTTTCCCGTTTCAGCTGCGTTTCCTGTTTGCCAGCCGGCCCGAGATCATGGGGCGGGTGCTGGGCATCGTTTACCGCGTCATTGCCACGCACCTGGTCAAGAAAGCGGGCCATACCCACCAAGTGGCCAAGACGGGCGCGGTCACCCTGATCCAGCGTTTTGGATCGGCGCTCAATCTGAATGTTCACTTCCACATGCTGTTTCTCGACGGTGTGTATGTCGAGCAATCCCACGGCTCAGCGCGTTTCCGCTGGGTCAAGGCGCCGACCAGCCCAGAGCTCACCCAGCTGACGCACACCATCGCCCACCGGGTGGGTCGCTATCTGGAACGGCAAGGCCTGCTGGAACGGGATGTCGAAAACAGCTATCTGGCCTCGGATGCGGTGGATGACGACCCGATGACACCCCTGCTGGGGCACTCGATCACTTACCGTATCGCTGTCGGTTCACAGGCGGGGCGAAAGGTGTTCACTTTGCAAACTCTGCCGACCAGTGGTGATCCGTTCGGTGACGGGATTGGCAAGGTAGCCGGGTTCAGCCTGCACGCCGGCGTGGCGGCCAGGGCCGATGAACGCAAGAAGCTCGAACGGCTGTGCCGGTACATCAGCCGCCCGGCGGTATCCGAGAAGCGGCTGTCGTTAACACGAGGCGGCAACGTGCGCTACCAGCTCAAGACGCCGTACCGGGACGGCACCACGCACGTCATTTTCGAACCATTGGATTTCATTGCAAGGCTGGCCGCCCTGGTACCGAAGCCCAGAGTCAACCTAACCCGCTTCCACGGGGTGTTCGCACCCAACAGTCGGCACCGGGCGTTGGTCACGCCGGCAAAACGGGGCAGGGGCAACAAGGTCAGGGTGGCTGATGAACCGGCAACACCAGCACAACGGCGAGCGTCGATGACATGGGCGCAAGGGCTCAAGCGTGTTTTCAATATCGACATCGAGACCTGCAGCGGCTGCGGCGGCGCCATGAAAGTCATCGCCTGCATTGAAGACCCTATAGTGATCAAGCAGATCCTTGATCACCTGAAGCACAAAGCCGAAACCAGCGGGACCAGGGCGTTACCCGAAAGCCGGGCGCCACCGGCTGAGCTGCTCCTGGGTCTGTTTGACTGACGAGCCTGAAGGCCAACGATACCAATCAAAATGCTGCGTTCACAGCGCCGCGGCAGGGATCCGCCGTGCTGGTTGTCGGAAAAGGAGCCGCTAGTGGGAAAGAGGAGGGTAAATTTTCAGCGTTGCTGGCTCCCCGTCAGCCGGATTGGGTTGCATCGCAGGGGTGTCGAAAGAGTCAACTGCGGTCCAAAGCTGTTGGACTTGGGTGAAAAGGGCGTTTATTCTTCCTATACGTAGTGGCCAAGACGGGCGCGGTCACCCTGATCCAGCGTTTTGGATCGGCGCTCAATCTGAATGTTCACTTCCACATGCTGTTTCTCGACGGTGTGTATGTCGAGCAATCCCACGGCTCAGCGCGTTTCCGCTGGGTCAAGGCGCCGACCAGCCCAGAGCTCACCCAGCTGACGCACACCATCGCCCACCGGGTGGGTCGCTATCTGGAACGGCAAGGCCTGCTGGAACGGGATGTCGAAAACAGCTATCTGGCCTCGGATGCGGTGGATGACGACCCGATGACACCCCTGCTGGGGCACTCGATCACTTACCGTATCGCTGTCGGTTCACAGGCGGGGCGAAAGGTGTTCACTTTGCAAACTCTGCCGACCAGTGGTGATCCGTTCGGTGACGGGATTGGCAAGGTAGCCGGGTTCAGCCTGCACGCCGGCGTGGCGGCCAGGGCCGATGAACGCAAGAAGCTCGAACGGCTGTGCCGGTACATCAGCCGCCCGGCGGTATCCGAGAAGCGGCTGTCGTTAACACGAGGCGGCAACGTGCGCTACCAGCTCAAGACGCCGTACCGGGACGGCACCACGCACGTCATTTTCGAACCATTGGATTTCATTGCAAGGCTGGCCGCCCTGGTACCGAAGCCCAGAGTCAACCTAACCCGCTTCCACGGGGTGTTCGCACCCAACAGTCGGCACCGGGCGTTGGTCACGCCGGCAAAACGGGGCAGGGGCAACAAGGTCAGGGTGGCTGATGAACCGGCAACACCAGCACAACGGCGAGCGTCGATGACATGGGCGCAAGGGCTCAAGCGTGTTTTCAATATCGACATCGAGACCTGCAGCGGCTGCGGCGGCGCCATGAAAGTCATCGCCTGCATTGAAGACCCTATAGTGATCAAGCAGATCCTTGATCACCTGAAGCACAAAGCCGAAACCAGCGGGACCAGGGCGTTACCCGAAAGCCGGGCGCCACCGGCTGAGCTGCTCCTGGGTCTGTTTGACTGACGAGCCTGAAGGCCAACGATACCAATCAAAATGCTGCGTTCACAGCGCCGCGGCAGGGATCCGCCGTGCTGGTTGTCGGAAAAGGAGCCGCTAGTGGGAAAGAGGAGGGTAAATTTTCAGCGTTGCTGGCTCCCCGTCAGCCGGATTGGGTTGCATCGCAGGGGTGTCGAAAGAGTCAACTGCGGTCCAAAGCTGTTGGACTTGGGTGAAAAGGGCGTTTATTCTTCCTATACGTTAACAGCAAGTTTTAACATCTACCTTTGAACGGCGATTTCTCTGGCCCGGAAGTAGAGGAACCGGATCATTTCGTACTCAAATGCTGAGCCTGAGCCGTAATAACGGAATGGGACATTCTTACGGGCATCAATAGCTCGTAGCAAGGAGAGCGCGAGCTCTTCCTCGGTTTTCATATCCAATTCGCTGATAAGCGCGTTGTAGACCAGCGTATCAACCAGGGTGCCGAATCCGTCTCTGGCACTTGAAGGCCCCAGCAGAGGGATCACCAAATATGGGCCTGAGTTTACGCCCCAATAGCCAAGTGTCTGACCAAAATCCTCTTTCTCTTTGTATACACCCATCTTAGTGGCCGGGTCCCAAACCCCGAGCAGCCCGATGGTGGTGTTGGTGGCAAAGCGAAAAGCGGTTGTCATAGCGCGCTCACCCTTGAACTGCAGAACAGAGTTCATAAAGGTGGTGATCTCCCCCAGGTTACTGAAGAAGTTAGTTACACCATCTTGTACAAGTTCAGGAGTGATCCACTGGTAGCCGCTAACAACAGGCAGGATCACATATTGATCAGCCTTGGCATTGAAGTAGTAGGAGCGGCGGTTAAAGCCTTCCCACGGGTCATTATTTTTTGAAATCCCGTTTTCGGCGAGGTTTTCCGGCATTGGCAGCACAGGTTCTATCGCATCAGCCTCGAGCTCGGGAGTCGCACTACAGGCACCCAGCAGTAAAGCCAGAGTTGCCAGTGACAGGTTTCTAAATTGTTTTAAAGTCATCATGATTGCTAGCTCCCTGCTTATATATCTGACGCGAAGAAAGCCAGCATGTGGTCAACCCAGACTTTTTCGTCCATGTTGCCGCAATGGCCACCGTAGGGGAATATCTTCGCTCTGTCACCAAAGGTTTTGGTGAGAAAAGCAAGGTCCGGGCTGGTCAGGATAATGTCATCAGAGTTGGTGACTACAGCAATTTTTTCTGAGTTCATCAGGTAGCCAGCTAAGCTGGTAAGGCTCAGGCGATCGATCATTTGGGCGCGATCCAGTCCTGGCTCTTTTTCAGAAAAAATTGGGATCATGGCGCGCTCAAAATAGGTCAGAAAACCAATTTGAGAGCCACGAGCAAAGCTATGGCTAATGCTTTCAAACTTGCCAATCTTGTGATTTTTGTAGGTTAGAGCGCCCCAGTTTTGCATGACGTCAATTGCAAAAATCATATCTGTTGAACTGATGCGGAAGGCTAAACCAATCAATTGTGCCAGTTCGGCGTCATTGACCCCGGCTTTAACAAACATACTGTAGAGGAACTCTTCTGAAAGCTCCACCCGTTCGGCGTTAGAGACGTTTTCGCCAAGCCGGGTAAAGATGCTGTTGACTGTATTTTTAATACCCTCGGTTCCGACAGATTCAACATAACCGTCCAGTTTAATGACTGAGTTATAGAGACTAACCGGGGGGTTCACGATAAACACTTTCTTGAAGTTAAAGACCTTCTTCTCTTCGTCCAGCTTACTGACAAACGCTGAGTGTGCGCCACCCAGGCTGTACCCCGTCAAGTAGTAGTCGGTAACTTGCAGCTTGTCGCCAAGCTCATTTTGCGCATGTGCCAGCGTTTTCTGCATCACGCTGTATATTTCGGCAGCATCTTTTTCCAGGTAGCCAGGAATTTTCATCTCTGATGCCGCGACGATAAAGTTTGCATGGGTGGGTGAGGTAATTGAGATAACGTTGTAGCCCGCTTTATAAAAAGCACGCTCCAGCGCTTTCATTTTACCGCCGTCGAACTTACCGCCCGTACCTGCGATAGAAAAAACCAGTGGCGCAGGTTTTTCCTGATAGACCACTGAGTATTGAAACTCTTCGTGATACCAGAATACATCTAGTGCATCCTGCTCTGGGAACAGGTCTATTCCGTACACTTCACGGTTGATGTCTTCGAGCGCAGGCAGTTCTGCTTTGTAGGCTTCGGGGGTGCCAAATACTGTCGCCTTGAAGGGGTCAGTAAAAGGGAAGTCGTAAGCTTCGGCAGCGGATGCGGTCGCAGCGCACAACCACATCGCTCCCATCAGGAGTATCCGTTTCACCATTCTTATCCCCGCATGCATTGGAAAAATAAGTCATTTCTTTCGAATGACTTTAATTGATTATGTCCTATTGTGGCTAGATTAGATGTGAAATGTGAAAAAAAGTAAATAGGGTGACTCTGGATTAAACCGAACCATACTGCAGTTGGTAGGGCAACCAGCGTTGCTGGAGGGGAACAACTAATTGGGGGTGATCTTTCACAATGCGTTGCGCTAACTGTTGTGCTGAAGGGATTAAGCCCTGATCCCGACTGAGATCGGCGACTTTCATCTGGGCGAGGCCGGTTTGTCGGGTGCCTAATAGTTCGCCGGGGCCGCGGATCTCAAGGTCATGCTGTGCGATCTGAAATCCATCATTGGTTTGGCGCAGAACGCCAAGGCGTTTGGTTGCAGTGTCAGACAGTGGCGCGTGATAGAGCAATACGCAGTGGCTGCTGACGCTGCCACGCCCAACCCGTCCCCGTAACTGGTGCAATTGTGCCAAGCCAAGTCGCTCAGGGTTTTCAATGATCATCAGGCTTGAGTTTGGCACGTCAACGCCGACTTCAATCACAGTTGTGGCGACTAGCAGGTCTATCTCACCCGCTTTAAAGCTCGCCATGACCGTCTGTTTCTCATCGGCTTTCATTCTGCCATGGACCAGACCAACACGAATCTGAGGGAGTAATGCCTGCAGCGTTGCTGCTGTATCCTCTGCGGCCTGACATTGCAGTACTTCTGACTCTTCAATCAGGGTACAGACCCAATAAGCCTGTTTACCGTCGAGGCAAGCCTGACTGACACGTTCAATGACCTCGTTTCGACGGGTATCAGGCACCGCAACCGTTGTCACAGGCGTTCTACCCGGTGGCAGTTCATCAATAACAGAGGTATCCAGATCGGCGTATGCCGTCATCGCCAGTGTCCGCGGGATCGGCGTTGCCGTCATAATCAGTTGGTGAGGGTAATTGGCACCCTGTCCCCCTTTTTCACGCAGTGCCAAGCGTTGGTGCACTCCGAATCGGTGCTGTTCATCAACAATCACCAATGCCAACTGTTTAAATTGCACCTGCTCCTGAAAGATAGCGTGCGTACCCACAATCAATTGCGCGTCACCAGTTGCGATCTGCTCCAGCGCCTGATTTCGGACTTTTGTTTTCTGTTTGCCCGCTAACCAGGCGAGTTTAATGCCCAACGGCTCAAACCAACTGGCCAGGTTGATGGCATGTTGTTCGGCAAGTAACTCTGTCGGTGCCATGAGGGCGACCTGTAACCCTTGTTCGAGTACCAAAGCGGCCGCCATGGCTGCAACCAGGGTTTTGCCTGAGCCTACATCGCCCTGAACCAACCGCATCATTGGGTGCGGTTGCGCCAGGTCGGCTGTTATCTCGCTAACCACGCGCTGCTGAGCGCCGGTCGGAGCAAACGGCAGACTAGCCAATAAGCGAGACTGTAAACTGCCTTTGGTCGTTATTTGTTGTGCTTGATGTTGATCGCTGGATCCGCTGTTGCCCAATGCACAGCTGCTGTTGACCCGGGATCAATTGAAGCAACTGGCCTGGCGTTACGAGAGCGCGTTGCGTAAGGCATTAAAAACCCCGGAACAAGCAGGCAAAGCCAATTTTACTGCTTTAGCCAACGGCGTGGCCATGGGGGCGATTGCGCAGGCGTTGCAGGATCCGGCCCTGTACGAACGGTCAATCCTGATTCGCTCACCCCAGCCTAATAGTCTGCAAATGAAGGATATTTGTGAAAACTTTTTGCAGTATGAGCAGCCGGAAGCGGCGATGCGCTATCTGAATCAGGCATGGGAAAGCCGTTTCGAGCATGATCGCCTGGAATTGCTGGATAAGGTCTATGCGCAAATGGGCGACCGGCAACAGCTCAAACAAGTTCGCTATCAGCTTTTCCAGGCCCAGCAAAGCCATGCCAGTTTCAAGCGCTACCTGGAGGTGCTGGACGAGGAGGAGAAATCAGACGCCTGTGATGAAGCAACAGCAAAAGCTGAGCAGGGCGGCAATCTACTGCGAAGTACCGAGCTGTTATTAAACCTGGGGCAGACCGATCGTGCCCAGGCCCTGGTTTTGTCGCGCCATCAGGAACTGGTGGAGTGTCTTTATAACAATGTGTTGCGGCTGGCGAAGGCTTTTGAAAAAGAGGGTTGCGATCTGGCGGCCACGGCCTGTTATCGCGCCCTGTTGCTGGATATCTTAATGCAGGGGCGTAGCAAGGCTTACGGCCATGGCGCGCGCTATTTTAAAAAGCTGGAAGCGCTGGCCGGGCGAATCAAGGTGTTCGACCCTCTGCTGGAGCATCACGCATTCGTGCAACAATTGCAGTCAGCGCATGGGCGTAAAAGCAGTTTTTGGGCACGCCTGTAGACTTGATGTAGTATTAAAGCCCGCTAATCGAGCATGAGTCTCATACGGATGCTCGGGTCGAAAGGGAATCCCCAGGCGAGTAACCTGTTTGCGGTGATCCATTAGCTGCAGGAGCAGAAGAGCATACATCTGGAAGCAAAGCCAGGAAAGCGGCCTATGGAGCTGTGCGGCAGCGCTCAGTAGGCAATTTTTCAAAATATTGTTAAGCCTTTTCTGAGCATGGTATTTTTCATGGTATTACCAATTAGCAGGAAAATAAGCCATTGAATATAAAAGATAAAAATGTCTTGTTTACAATAGAGTGGGAATAATCGATGTTTCTTTTAAGTTCAGGTGTTTTTCTCTGGTCATTAGCGCACCTTCTTAAGCGCATAGCACCCGCTTTTAGGGCCTCTTTAGGCAATCTTGGAAAAGGCCTGATCGCTGTTGCGATTCTGATCTCAGTGTTAATGATGGTATTCGGCTATCAACAGGTTGAGACGACTCACTACTGGGGTCGCAACCCCGCGATGGTCGGTATCAATAACCTGTTGATGCTGTTGGCTGTCTACCTAATGGTCGTTTCAGTCGTTAAAAGTGCATTGGCAAATCGTGTGCGTCACTTGCAACTGAGCGCTGTTAAAACCTGGGCAATTGCGCACTTGATGGTTAATGGTGACAGCGCGTCGTTTGTTCTGTTTGGTGGTCTGCTCGCTTGGGCCGTAGTCAGCGTGATACTGATTAATAAAGCGGGTAAGCCTGAACTTGAAAAACGACCAACGAGTCTTGTTCGTGAACTGATTGCCGCCATCGTTACGGCTGTTCTGTTTGGTGCCATAGCCATGGCTCATATGAAACTGGGCTACCCAGTTTTTGGTTAAGGGTCGACTGAGCGTTCAGGGATGAAGCAGATGAAACCATTAATCTTTGGATATCTCATTTTAATGGTCTCTATGCTGCTTCAGTACCAGGTCATTTGGCCTGCTGAGGCTGTGTTGCTGTCTCACTGGTCAGAAGGTCCAGCCAGTCTTCTGTTTCTTCCTCATGGCATCAAAGCGCTGTTGATCGTTTTGGTCGGACCGATTGCGGTTTTACCTATCGCTTTAGCTCATTTAACGACCGATATCCTGATCGGAGTCGATGCCGGAAGGATTCTCTTCTCTGCGTTTGTTAGCTCGGTTGTCATGTTAATACCGATGTTGATGTTTAACTACGTCTCGCAACGTCCACTCTTATCGGGTGTAATGGGATCAGGGTTCTCATTGCCTCAAATGACTCGGCTGACCTTCTCGGTTGGTTTGATTGCTGCACTTCTTAATGCATTGGCGAATGCGGCCTGGTATAGCGAGAGCGGTGTAACGCTTTTGGCGTTTCGATATTTAACGGGTGATCTGTTGGGTATATTCGTGGCTCTTCTGCTTTGGAGTCTATTGTCTCGAATTGCTCATAGAGTGAGTGATTAGTTGTGCTGCAGATTACGTTGTTTGCGCTACTCTCTGTTGGATTGCTTATCCAATATGAAGTGATCTTTCCGTTAGAGTCCTATCTACTGCCTGCTTCAGCGGCTAGCTTTCTTTATATTCCGCACGGCATTAAAACGGTGATGGTGGTGTTGTCTGGTTATCGAGCGCTTCTACCGATTTTTACCGCCCATCTTATGGCCTATGTGATATGGGCGGTTCCGACACCGTCGATCGCTTTAGATGCCCTAGTTAGTACACTGGTGATGTTTATTCCATTGGTTATTTGGAACTTTAATCGACTTGCACCACTGTTGGCGCCCCTGCCCATTGCTGACGACTCTAAATTGGTTCTGTTCAGAATTGTTCTGGCTGTCGCTTTTGTATCATCACTATTTAATGCACTTTTGCATACTCTACTGTTCACTAATGAGTCGATCGGACTGTTGTCGTTTAGATTTTTGGTAGGTGACTTGCTAGGTACTCTGCTCGCACTGACTCTGTTGATGCTGTCTAAGAAACACCTAGTGAATCTTATTAAGAAGCAGGTAAACTGACTTTTTAGTCAATTTCGCGATGTGGAATACCTTAGTTGATTGCTAGGTTTAATAAGTCTGCTATAATGCACAAGTTGATAGCAGTGAGAGGCTGTTAAGGCCGAAGTTCCTGCTGAATAATTAAAGGAACTCGGTATGAGCACTTTGAAATTTTATCTAGGTTTGATCAAGCTAATTGATTCAACCTCAAAAGAGCTGGGTTTGGATTCGTTGACTGATTCTGACCGTCAAGTTCTTAACATGCTTTGGGAAGTGGCTGATCAAAATACGGCTAAAGCCTCTCTTAGCTACGAAGTCTTTGCTGACTCTGCGATTGCAAAAGGGATTAAAGTCTCTCGCTCGCAATTCTTTAAGTCATTGAAAAAACTTGAAGATGTTGAGTTGATTAAGCGTGTTGAAGGGCCTCGTAGCTCTACTTACCAGCTGAAAGCTGAGTAATCGCTCGTTAAAAGCAAAACATCAGATTAAAGCTGCACACTGTGCGGCTTTTTTGTTTTTGGGGTGCAAGTTACCATAGGGTTTTAAAATTTAGGACGTAATGTGGACGATCAGTATTGGATGAGGCAGGCGCTTGAGCTAGCGGCGCAGGCGGGTGAGCACAACGAAGTGCCTGTGGGTGCAATTGTTGTCCTTGATGATCAAGTCATAGGTCGTGGCTTTAATCGTCCAATCAGCGGCTGTGATCCATCAGCACATGCAGAGATCCAAGCCCTCAGGGATGCTGCTAATCGTCTTGAGAACTATCGCCTTGTGGATGCAACGCTCTATGTAACGATCGAACCCTGTTCTATGTGTGCTGGTGCCATTGTGCACTCTCGTATCAAGCGATTGGTGTTCGGAGCCTTGGAGCCCAAAGCGGGGGTGGCAACTAGCCAAGCTCAATTTTTTGTTCAGCCTTGGCTCAATCATCGTGTGGAAGTGCAGGGTGGGTTACTGGCAGATGAGTGCTCATCAATGATCAGTGACTTCTTTGCACGCCGTCGAGATGAAAAGCGACAAGCCAGGCTCAACAAGTTTGGCGAGGCCTCTAATCCAGAGGTTTAAGTTTGATAGAACGGTTTTGATTCAACCGCCTGAACGGTTCAATGATCTGCGTATACTTTTGAATGTTGTTCACATAGGTGACGGGTTCACTACCGCGAGCCTCTCCATGACGGGTTTTGGCCGCAATCTCTGGATCTTCAAGTAGTGGTAAAAACTGCGCTACATCCTCCCACCTGTCAGCATTTTTGCCGCCACGTTGAGTCAGTATGCGAGCATCCTCTAGGTGTCCAAAGCCAACATTATAACCGGCCATGGCTAACCAAAGTCGTTCGGGCTCTGGAATACGATCAGGCACTTTTTCTTCCATTTTTCTCAGGTATTTTGCACCCCCGATGATGCTCTCTCTGGGGTCTGTTCTCTCCTCAACCCCCATCTCTTCTGCTGTCGCTTGCGTGAGCATCATGATGCCTCGCACGCCTGTGCTAGAAACGGCATCCTCATCCCAGTGCGACTCTTGATAGCCCACCGCGGCGAGAATGTGATGATCGAGCCCAACCAACTCGCCTGCTTCAACGAAGTAGGGGTTTAAAGGCTTATAGCGCTCCTCAAGTGCCATGCGAAAAGCGTGTGTCTCGACAAAGTTAAGGGGATTTTTGGGTGGGGTAGAGTCTCTGTTGAGCTGCTCAATCAGCCTCTTGGATTCGGGTTTTTCTAACCAATCGCTTACGGCTTGGTTTAGAGTTTGATCTTCACTTTTTAGCGAGTACCAAACAGCAGGAGCATCGCTTTGGATCTCAAAGGCTTTTGCTAACTCGGGGTGATAGCTTTTCACGCGACTGAAAAGATCGGAAGGTACAACCGCGAAGGTGGCCTCTCGGTTCTGCAGCAGTGTCATCAGATCTAGATGATTGAGCTCCTCCAAAAGATCAACCTCTATATCGGGTTTGATGCTGAGCAGTTGGGCCGCCTCGGCGCTGCCATCCAAAGCAAGAATGTTGCCCTCTTTGATATCAGCGAATGATTTAGGACGCTTGAATCCCTGGGTCTTTCTGTAGATAACCAGTGACCGGCTGTCGCGATAGCTTGGATGGGGTTGGTATATCGACTCTCGAGATGGCGTTAGGTGAAGATTGGCAGCTGCAATATCGGCTCGACGATCACGCAAAGCCTGAAAAACATGTTGGTGATCCTCCGCAATAATGAATTCGATACCGACACCCAGATGATCGGCAAAGTTTGTCGCAAGTTGATACTCAAAGCCTGTGCGAGTCTGATCAATATCGAGTGTGGATAGGGGGGCTGCAAGTGAAACGACACGTAGATAGCCTCTATCTGTTATCTGTTCGATCAGCGGTTTTCGGTTAGCACTGGTCAAGACAATCCAAACCGCCAGAAACAGAATGCCGGCAGTATAGATATACGGTCTTAATCTTGGTGCTTGTCGAAGGATAAACATTCGTATTGATTAGCTGCTAGCTCTCCCTAATTGCGTCAGTTTGCGCTAAAATTGCACGTTTTCCAACGCCTGATTCGCAGGATCACCAAGAGGCCTCTGAAACCATGCTCGTTTTGCGCGGAGCTCCAGCTCTTTCTGCCTTCCGTCACGCTAAGCTTTTTAACGCTGTTAGCCAAAAAGTTCCGTCAGTTACCGGACTTTATGCGGAGTTTGTTCACTTTGCCGATATGAACTCTGAGTTGAGTTCTGAGAAACACTCGATTCTTGAGCGTATTCTACGATATGGGCCAAAAGCGGATCAGCAAGATCCCAAAGGCAAACTTATTCTGGTTGTTCCTCGTCCAGGTACTATTTCACCTTGGTCCTCTAAAGCGACTGATATCGTGCACAACTGTGGCTTGGATGCGATTGATCGTATTGAGCGCGGTACGGCGTTTTACGTTGAAAGTGCTTCAGAGCTAAGCGAGCAAGAGTTGAGCGATGTTCAGGCCGTGCTTCATGATCGCATGGTTGAAGCGGTCATGAGCGACCTAGAGCAAGCTAGCTCACTATTTAGACACGAACAGCCACGCGAAATGGGTCGTGTTGATATCCTGGGCGGTGGTCGTGAAGCCTTGGCTACCGCTAACCAAACATTGGGTCTAGCACTGGCTGAAGATGAGATCGATTACCTTGTCGATAGCTTCAAAGAACTAGGCCGTAACCCAGCTGACGTAGAGTTGATGATGTTTGCACAGGCGAACTCAGAGCACTGTCGTCACAAGATCTTCAATGCCTCTTGGGATATCGATGGAGAAGCGCAGCAGAAATCTCTGTTCGGTATGATCAAGAACACCAATGAGCTAGGCGGCGAAAAAGTTCTATCAGCGTACAAAGATAACGCGGCTGTTATCGAAGGTTGGCAGGCACCGCGTTTCTACCCGAACTCTGAATCTCAACAGTACGGCTACAATGATGAGCCTGTACATATCCTGATGAAGGTTGAGACCCACAACCACCCAACCGCTATTGCGCCTTTTTCGGGCTCTGCAACGGGTTCTGGCGGTGAAATTCGCGACGAAGGTGCAACAGGTCGTGGTGCTAAACCTAAAGCAGGTTTAACCGGCTTTACGGTCTCTGATCTAAACATTCCTGGTTTTGAGCAACCATGGGAGTCGAAATACGGTAAGCCTGAACGCATTGTGTCGCCACTCGATATCATGATCGAAGGTCCAATTGGTGGCGCGGCGTTCAATAACGAATTTGGTCGTCCAAACCTGAACGGTTATTTCCGCACCTTTGAACAATCGGTACCTGGCGCAAACGGTGAAGAGGTACGTGGATATCACAAACCGATCATGCTGGCCGGTGGTATGGGTAATATCCGTGCTGACCATGTTGAAAAAGGTGAGATCGAGGTTGGTTCTAAACTGATCTGTCTAGGCGGTCCTGCAATGTTGATCGGTCTCGGTGGTGGCGCTGCTTCCTCAATGAGTTCAGGCAGTTCATCAGCCGATCTTGATTTTGCGTCTGTTCAACGTGGCAACCCAGAGATGGAACGTCGCTGTCAGGAGGTTATTGACCGCTGTTGGCAGCTAGGTGAAGCCAACCCAATCGAGTTTATCCACGACGTAGGGGCAGGTGGTCTTTCGAACGCATTCCCAGAATTGGTAAAAGACGGTGGTCGTGGTGGTTACTTCCAGCTACGTAACGTCAACAACGATGAGCCAGGAATGGCTCCGCTAGAGATCTGGTGTAACGAAGCGCAAGAGCGTTATGTGATGTCGGTTAAACCGGCGGATCTTCCGCGTTTTGAAGAGATCTGTCAGCGTGAGCGTTGTCCTTATGCTGTAGTCGGTGAAGCGACAGAAGATCACCACCTCACTCTGAACGACACACACTTTGAAAATAAACCGGTTGATCTACCAATGAGCGTGCTCTTTGGTAAACCGCCTAAAATGCACCGTTCGGTTACTCGCGCACAGTACGAAGTGCCTGCGTTTGATAGCAGCAACATTAAACTGGCTGAAGCGGTTGAACGTGTTCTCAAGCTGCCAGCAGTTGCCTCTAAATCTTTCTTGATCACCATTGGTGACCGCTCGATTACTGGTCAGGTTGTTCGTGATCAGATGGTTGGACCTTGGCAGGTACCTGTTGCCGACTGTGCAGTAACCTCGACAGGCTTTGTCGGTTACACCGGTGAAGCGATGGCAATGGGTGAGCGTACACCACTGGCTGTGGTTGATGGCCCTGCATCTGGTCGTATGGCGATTGGTGAGACACTCACCAACCTTGCTGGCACACCGATTGAAGCCCTAAGTGATGTGAAGCTGTCAGCCAACTGGATGTGTGCTGCAGGTCACCCTGGTGAAGATGAGAAGCTGTACGATACCGTTCGCGCGGTAGGTATGGAGTTGTGTCCTGAACTGGGTATTACGATTCCAGTGGGTAAAGACTCGATGTCGATGCGTACTGTATGGCAGGATGCTGATGAGCAGAAATCTGTGACATCACCACTCTCATTGGTTATCTCTGGCTTTGCACCCGTCTCTGATGTTCGCCGTGTACTGACACCTGAGCTTCGCACGGATCAAGGTGAAACGGATCTGATCTTGTTGGATCTTGGGCAGGGTAAAAACCGCTTGGGCCTATCGGCACTAGCGCAGGTATTTAACGAAGTGGGCGCTGATGTTCCAGATCTTGATGATGCGGATCAGTTCTCTACCTTCTTTGCCGCCATTCAAGGCCTGAATGAGCAAGGTTTACTGCTGGCTTACCACGACCGTTCAGACGGTGGCCTCCTAGCGACCATTGCAGAGATGGCGTTTGCTGGTCGCACTGGTGTTGACTTGAGTTTAGATCTTCTAGCATCTGATAAGTCTGAAATTGCAGCGGCGCTGTTTGCGGAAGAGCTCGGTGCGGTCGTTCAGGTTAAGCGTGAAGATACAGAACAGGTACTGACTGAGTTGAATGCGGCTGGTATCGGTGAGATCGCATCAGTGGTTGGTGCTTTGAATCCTGATGATCTGTTGAACATCAGTTTCGATGATGAAGAGGTCTACTCTGAAAGCCGAGTAACGCTGCAGCGTTGGTGGGCAGAGACCTCTTATCAGGTGCAATCACTGCGTGACAACTCTGACTGTGCTAAGCAGGAGTTTGACGCGCTGTTGGATGCTGAAGATCCTGGTCTGAATGCCGACCTTTCGTTCGATGTGAATGAAGATGTTGCCGCACCCTTTATCTCTACTGGGGTTCGTCCAGAGATGGCTGTTCTGCGTGAGCAGGGCGTTAATGGTCAAATTGAGATGGCTGCTGCGTTTGATCGCGCTGGCTTCAATACGGTTGATGTTCACATGAGTGACATCCTTGCAGGTCGCATTGAGTTGGATCGCTTTAAAGGCCTAGTGGCTTGTGGTGGTTTCTCTTACGGTGACGTATTGGGTGCGGGTGAAGGTTGGGCTAAATCGGTTCTATTTAATGACCGTGCGCGTGATCAATTCAGTGCCTTCTTTGAGCGCCAAGATAGCTTCGCACTGGGTGTCTGTAACGGTTGTCAGATGCTCTCTAATCTACACGAACTGATTCCAGGAGCTGAGCTGTGGCCACACTTTGTGCGCAATGAATCGGAGCAGTTCGAAGCGCGTGTAGCGATGGTTGAAGTGCAGAAATCGAACTCACTGTTCCTAGCGGGTATGGAAGGTTCGCGTATGCCAATTGCTGTTGCACACGGTGAAGGTCGCGCTGAATTTGCCGATGCGTCGCATCTGGCTAATCTAAGTGGTTCAGGCACTGTGGCGTTGCGTTATGTAAATAACCGCGGTGAATTGACGCAGAACTACCCAGCGAACCCGAACGGTTCACCAGAGGGTATTACCGGTGTTACCTCTGCCGACGGTCGTGTCACCATCATGATGCCTCACCCAGAGCGAGTGTTCCGTGCCGTACAGAACTCTTGGGCTCCAGATCAGTGGAGTGAAGATGGTGCATGGATGCGTATGTTCCGTAATGCACGTAAGTGGGTTGGCTAAGCCACCCACTGTTAGCCACTCATTTTAGAGTGTTGAACGCATAAAAAAGGCGACCCATCGGTCGCCTTTCTTCTATCTTTTTTCTGACTATTCGAACAGTCCGAAGGTGATGCGATCGAATAGAGATCGCTCCTCATCTGCCTGCTCTGATGTGTCAGTCGCCTCTGTCGCTGGCGCTTCATCGGCACGCACCGGTTGAGCCAGTGAGCTGGTTGGTTGAATCGGCTCCGCCAGTTCTGTCCCTTCACCGAGCAGGCCAAAGCTTGCGGTGTAGATCAGATCATTGCGTGGTGCTTTGAATGAGCGTACTTGGTAGTCAGGGAAGTTGGTGGCCAAGACAGTACTCGCATCAGCGGCCAGTTCAGTCAGGCCGAGCTCAGTGTAAGCTTCTGCCATGATCGCTAAGGCATCCGGTGTTGCTGGTGTCTCTTGCAGATTTTCAACCACGTAACGACCACGGTTTGCGGCTGCCAACCATGCCTGACGTTTCATGTAGTAGAGTGCGACATGGATTTCGTAGGTGGCTAGACGGTTCTTGAGGTACTGCATGCGGCGTTGCGCGTCGGCTGCGTACTCGCTGTCTGGGAAGCGGTTGATCAAGGTTGTAAAGCTGTCGAACGAGTCGCGTGCGGCACCTGGATCACGCTGAGCCACATCAATGGGTAGGTATTTAGCAAAGAATGAGCGCTCGGCTTCAAAGGCGCTTAACCCTTTCATGTAGTAGGCGTAGTCGACGTTGTCGTGATTAGGGTGCAGGCGAATGAATCGATCAGCTGCGGCTGCAGCAGAGGTGTTTTGATTCATTCTAAAGTGTGCGTAGATCAACTCTAGCTGTGACTGTTCGGAGTAACGGCCAAATGGGTAGCGCGCTTCAAGAAGCTGTAGTTTCTCGATCGCCAGCTGGTTATTGCCCGCATCAATTGCACTTAGCGCCTCTTCATAGAGCTGCTCCTCTGGAACGTCGGGCTCTATTTTCTCCCCATTGCTACTACAACCCACCAGTAGAGTGGCAGCGAAAAGAGCGGGAATCAGTCGGTTAAAACGCATGTTTACATCCTAATCTATGCACAGCGGTTCAGCGCTGCGATCTCTATTGAGATATACTATTCAATATTCCTTATTTAAACACAGAGCTTAGCTCACCAAAACACTCTTAGAGCCAGATAGAGCAATAATGTCAGAACATATTCACCTTGAAGCCGTTGTACCCGATGAACTCTACGGTAAACGACTCGATCAAGCCGTTGCGCAGATCTTTCCCGACTACTCTCGTTCACGCCTGCAGGGGTGGATAAAAGAGGGGGAGTTGACCGTTGATGGCAAAGTACTTCGTACGCGCGACAAGCTGACCGGTGGTGAAAAGATTGTCGTCGATGCTCAAATCGCAGTGATTGAAGAGCATAAGGGTGAGGATATTCCGCTCGATATCGTGTTTGAAGATGAACACATTCTTGTGCTGAACAAACCCTCGGGTTTGGTGGTTCACCCTGCGTCGGGTCATGCCGAAGGAACACTGTTGAATGCTCTGTTGCATCACGCCCCAGAGGTGGCTCAGGTACCGCGAGCCGGTATTGTTCACCGCCTTGACCGTGAAACCACTGGGTTGATGGTTGTGGCCAAGACGATTCAAGCGCAGACCGATCTAGTTGAACAGCTGCAAGAGCGTTCGATGGGTCGCGAATACGAAGCGGTTGTTCAGGGTGTCATGATTGGTGGCGGTACCGTTGATGAGCCGATGGGTCGTCATAGTAAGAACCGTCTCAAAATGGCCGTTGTAGGTCTGGGTAAAGAGGCGATCACACACTACCGCGTGTTGAAGAAGTTTCGTTCACACACCCATATTCGCCTGAAGCTCGAGACAGGTCGTACGCACCAGATTCGCGTTCACATGGCGCACATTAAATACCCACTGGTCGGCGACCCGCTCTACGGTGGTCGTTTCCGTCTGCCGAAGAACTGCAGCGAGCGTATGGTACAGACCTTGAAAGGGTTTCGTCGCCAAGCGCTGCATGCGAAAAAGTTGGAGCTTTGGCACCCCTTTACCGGTGAGCACTGCAGCTGGGAGATCGATCTTCCAGACGATATGCAGCGCCTGCTGACCGTTCTTGATAAAGATGCGACGAAATACGATTACGAACTATGAACCTAATCTGGGCTGACTGGCCGGCACCGCCGAACATTAAAGCGCTCTGTACGACGCGCCAGGGTGGTGTCAGCTCAGCGCCATTTGATCAGCTTAATTTAGGTGATCACGTTGGGGATGACCCCCAAGCCGTCTTGGATAACCGTCAGTCTCTTCTGAATTCACTCTCTCTAGTAAAACCGGCACAGTGGCTGAAGCAAGTTCACGGTGTTGAAGTGGTTGAAGCCTATTCAGATCAACAGATTCGTGAAGCGGACGCCTGTTACACAACAGAACCTGGAGTTGCGTGCGTTATAATGACCGCAGACTGCTTGCCCGTTCTATTTACCAATCGATCAGGTAGCAAAGCGGCAGCTGCGCATGCTGGCTGGCGTGGCTTAGCGGAAGGTGTGTTAGAGCAGACACTTTCGCAGTTTGATGATCCGTCTGAGGTCATGGTGTGGATGGGGCCGGCGATTGGTCCCGATGCGTTTGAAGTGGGTCAGGAGGTGTATGACCGTTTCGTTGACGATCTGGCCCAGTCGCGTGACGCGTTTAAGCTCAGTCCCTCGCATCATGAGCGCTGGGTAGCTGATATCTACCAACTAGCTCGATTGCGTCTAAACAGAGCCGGTGTTCGTCAGATTTTTGGCGGCGGTTTATGTACTTACACTGATTCGGAGCGCTTTTTCTCTTACCGTCGCCAAGCTCAAACTGGGCGTATGGCCAGCCTAATTTGGATAGAAGATGATGAATAGCTCCGGTCTGGCTGGGTTCGGTATTACCCATCCTATTATTCAGGCGCCGATGGCGGGTGTGTCGACACCTGAACTGGCCGCGGCGGTCTCTAATGCGGGAGCGTTGGGCTCTATTGCGGTCGGAGCTGTTAATGCTGATACCGCGCGTCAATTGATCCAGAGAACGCGGGCTTTGACAGATCAACCATTCAACGTGAACCTGTTCTGTCATCAGCAACCTCAGCGTAGTGCAGAGCTTGAGCAAGATTGGATTGGGCGCCTAACTCCGCATTTCGATCGTTTCGGTGCGAATCCACCCGCTCAATTGAATGAGATCTACCTAAGCTTCCTAGATGATCCCAATATGTTGGCGGTACTGTTAGAAGAGCAGCCTGCGGTTGTCAGCTTTCATTTTGGTCTGCCTGAGCTTGCTTGGATTAAGCAGTTACAAAACAGGGGTATCCTGACGCTGGCCTGTGTCACCTCGTTGAGCGAAGCGCAGTTAGCGATTGCGGCGGGTGTTGATGCTTTGGTGGCTCAGGGTGTCGAGGCAGGCGGGCATCGTGGTCTCTTCGATCCTCACCAGGATTCAGGGCTAACGACAATGGATCTGGTCACTCAGTTGGTCTCTTCTGTTGAACGGCCGATTATTGCCGCAGGCGGCATTATGACAGGGGCTGATATTGCCGCCGCGTTGCATGCTGGCGCTGCGGCTGTACAGATGGGAACAGCCTTTGTGCTCTGCCCTGAATCTTCGGCCAATGCTGGATATCGAGCCAAACTAAGTCGTGGCGCTGCGGTTAACACCGAGATCACATCAGCCATCTCCGGTCGACCGGCTCGCGGCATTATCAACCGAGCTCATACAGAGATTGAGCCTGACAACAGAGCGGACATTCCCGATTACCCTCTGACCTATGATGCGATGAAGCAGTTGGCTACAGCCGCTGCTGCACAGGGCGACGAGGGGTATGCCGCACACTGGGCTGGAACAGGTGCTGGGTTGGCGAGATCCATGCCTGCTGCGCAGCTGGTCGAGACACTCGTGTCAGAGCTGCAAGCCTCACTCAACTCATAAAATCCGATAATCAGATTGCCTAATTTTTAGTAGTCGATATATACTGTTTATCCATACAGTATATTTGTCGATTGATTAGGTATTAACGATGGCGATTACGCAGATAGCTGATGCGGTCGATCTTACCGCTGACCATTTAAAAATTCCTTTCTATACAGAGAGTGTGCCGGCTGGTTTTCCATCACCGGCTCAGGACTACATTGATAAGACGTTGAGTCTTAATGAGCTCTGCATTAAGCACCCCAATGCCACCTATTTCGTCCGTGTCGATGGTGACTCCATGGACGGTGTGGGTATCTACAAGGGGGATGTCTTGGTCGTTGATCGATCGCTGACCGCTCAGCATGGTGACGTGGTGATTGCCAGTGTCAGCGGTGAGATGACGGTGAAGACGCTGCAGCTACGTCCACGCGTGCGTCTGGTTCCACAGAACCGACGCTACTCGCCCATCGAGTTGAAAGAGGGGAGTGAGCTGCAGGTGTTTGGTGTGGTGGTCAGTGTTGTCAGGGTGTTGAAGTAGTGTCGCAAGTGATCGCGCTGGTCGATTGCAATAACTTCTATGTCTCTTGCGAGCGACTGTTTCGCCCAGATCTGCAGGGCGTGCCGATGGTGGTGCTCTCTAATAACGATGGTTGTGCCGTCGCGCGCAGTGCCGAGGTGAAAGCCCTAGGCGTCAAAATGGGAGTGCCTCGGTTTCAGATTGAAGAGCTGATAGAGCAACACGGTATCTGCACCTTCTCTTCAAACTACACACTCTACGGCGATATCTCAGCGCGTGTCATGAATACGCTGGAAGCGATCGCCCCGCGAGTGTTTGTCTACTCAATCGACGAAGCCTTTATGGATCTGTCGGGGCTGCAGAAAAACTACTCACTGTTGGAGTTTGGTCGTTTCACTAAAAGCAAAGTAGAGAAGGAGGTTGGTATACCGGTATGTGTTGGCATATCGACCACTAAAACCTTGGCGAAGTTGGCCAATCAGGGAGCCAAAAAGTACCTTTCTACGGGCGGTGTGGTTGATTTAACCGAGGTCGAACGACAGCGTAAGCTGATGGCGATGACCGAGGTGGGTGATGTCTGGGGAGTTGGACGTCGTATCAGTCAACGTCTGGAGTCGATGGGCGTTAAGAGTGCATTGGATCTTGCCGATGCTGACCCTAAATGGATACGAAAACACTTCTCTGTCGTGTTGGAACGGACGGTGTCTGAACTCAACGGGGTCTCTTGCATCCCCTTTGACGATTCCCCGCCGGTCAAGAAGCAGATTGTCGTGTCGCGCTCCTTTGGTGAACGCATCACCGAGCTAGCGGAGATGCGTAAAGCGATTGCTGGTTTTATTACTCGTGCTGCAGAGAAGTTGCGTAAAGAGGGGCAGGTGGCTCAGCATCTGCAGGTCTTTTTGCGCACCAGTCCGTTTGCAAAGAGTCAGCCGCAGTATGCCAACTCCACCAGTGAACGACTGGTAGAGCCAACGGATGATACGCGACAGCTATTGGCCGCTTCGATGCGCCTGATAGAGCGTATCTGGTTAGGTGGTTATCAGTTTGCCAAAGCGGGTGTGATGTTGAGCGACTTTTACGATCCAAAGCTTCAGCAGCAGACGCTATTTTGTGCGGAAGGGGAGAGTCGCAGTGAAGCGTTGATGGCTACCCTGGATCAGATTAACTATAAAACGGGTCGAGTACAGTTTGCCCGTCGTATCGACCGAAATCCTTGGGATATGAAGCGTGAAATGCTCTCTCCGCGTTACACCACCAGTTGGTTAGAGTTACCGCGCGTCAAATAGATAAGTGTTAAATAGTTAAAATAATGTCGTAAAAGTTTTATTAAGGCCCTTGAAATAGTCAGACTTACCCTCACATAAAAGATAGAAACATTCATAGGCCTTGCTTCGGGAGGCCGCTATCAGTGGAGGCTAAGATGCGCCCAGATAAATTTACTTCAAAATTGCAGGAAGCACTGTCAGATGCTCAGTCATTGGCCGTCGGTAAGGATCATAATCAGATTGAACCTATCCACCTGCTCGCTGCGTTGATCGATCAGCGTGGTGGATCAATTCGTCCCCTGCTCAAGCAGGCTGGTGCGGAGCTGCCGCAGTTAACCCGTAAAGTGGGTGAGGCGCTTGAGCGACTGCCGGTGGTTAGTTCGCCCGATGGTGATATTCGCCTATCTCAAGATATGGCTCGTCTATTCAATCTAACCGACAAACTCGCTCAGCAGCGCGGCGATCAGTTCGTGGCGAGTGAGCTCGTCATACTGGCTATGCTGAGTGATAAAGGTGATGCCGGGAAAGTCTTGCAGGCTGCGGGTCTTACACAAGAGAAGCTGGTTGAAGCGATTAATGCGGTAAGGGGAGGCGAAGCGGTGATGGATCCTAATGCAGAAGAGAGCCGTCAAGCTCTGGATAAATACTGTGTTGATTTAACAGAGCGGGCAGAGAGCGGCAAGCTTGATCCGGTGATTGGGCGCGATGATGAGATTCGTCGCACCATTCAAGTGCTCCAGCGTCGCACGAAAAACAACCCTGTACTGATTGGTGAGCCGGGCGTAGGTAAAACCGCCATCGTTGAGGGCCTCGCGCAACGGATCATCAACGGAGAAGTGCCAGAGGGGCTGAAACATAAGCGAGTGCTGTCGCTCGATATGGGGGCCTTGATTGCCGGTGCAAAATTCCGTGGTGAATTTGAGGAGCGATTGAAGGCGGTCCTTAATGAGCTATCGAAGCAGGAAGGGCAAATCATTCTGTTTATCGATGAGCTTCACACCATGGTCGGTGCCGGTAAGGGCGACGGTGCGATGGATGCCGGTAACATGCTGAAGCCTGCATTAGCACGCGGTGAGCTGCACTGTGTGGGGGCAACCACTCTGGATGAGTATCGTCAGTATGTAGAGAAAGACGCAGCGCTTGAGCGTCGCTTCCAGAAGGTGATTGTTGATGAGCCGAGTGAAGAGGATACGATTGCGATTCTACGTGGTCTTAAAGAGCGCTACGAGGTACACCACGGCGTCGACATCACCGACTCTGCGATCATCGCGTCTGCAAAGCTGAGTCAACGCTACATCACCGATCGTCAACTGCCTGATAAAGCGATCGATCTGATCGATGAGGCGGCATCCCGTATCCGCATGGAGATGGACTCCAAACCGGAAGAGATGGACCGTCTGGAACGTCGTCTGATTCAGTTGAAGATGGAGCGCGAAGCGCTGAAAAAAGAGAAGGATTCAGCCGCTAAAAAACGCTTAGAAGAGCTCGAAGAGACCATCAGTGCTCTAGAGAAAGAGTACTCAGATCTAGAAGAGATCTGGAAGGCGGATAAAGCGGTACTGCAGGGTTCTCAGCAGATTAAAGAGCAGTTAGACCAGGCTCGTATCGAGATGGAGCAGGCACGTCGTGCAGGCGATCTGGCGAAAATGTCAGAGATCCAATACGGCAAGATTCCAGAGCTAGAGGCGCAGTTGCAAGCGGCCGATAGCGAAGATGAATCTGAGGCTCAAACGGAACTGTTACGCAATAAAGTCACCGAAGAGGAGGTGGCTGAAGTGGTCTCACGCTGGACCGGTATTCCAGTTAATAAAATGCTTGAGGGCGAGCGTGACAAACTGCTGCGTATGGAGCAAGAGCTGCACAAGCGAGTCGTCGGTCAGGGTGAGGCGGTTGAAGCCGTCTCTAATGCGGTACGCCGCTCAAGAGCGGGTCTGGCTGATCCGAATCGCCCGAACGGTAGCTTCCTATTTTTAGGCCCTACTGGTGTTGGTAAAACTGAGCTGTGTAAAGCGCTAGCCAGCTATCTGTTTGATACCGAAGAGGCGATGGTACGCATCGACATGTCAGAGTTCATGGAGAAGCATTCGGTTGCGCGATTGATTGGTGCGCCTCCAGGTTATGTGGGTTATGAAGAGGGCGGTTATCTAACCGAAGCGGTTCGTCGCAAGCCTTACTCAGTCCTACTGTTAGACGAGGTCGAAAAGGCGCATCCCGATGTCTTCAATATCCTGTTGCAGGTGTTAGAAGATGGTCGTTTGACTGATGGTCAGGGTCGTACCGTCGATTTCCGCAATACCATCGTGGTGATGACCTCGAACCTAGGCTCGGATCTGATCGCGGGTTACAGCGATGATCAGGATTATGAGCAGATGAAAGGGGCAGTCATGGAGGTGGTGGGTACCCACTTTAGACCAGAAGTGATCAACCGTATCGACGAAGTTGTCGTGTTCCATAGCTTGCGCAAAGAGCAGGTGGCAGGCATTGCAACCATTCAGTTGGAGCGTCTACGCAGACGTCTTGCTGAACATGAGCTGGGACTCACGCTGACATCCACGGCAATGGATAAGTTGGTGGAGGTCGGTTTTGAGCCAATTTATGGTGCAAGGCCACTCAAACGTGCGATTCAGCAGTGGATCGAAAACCCATTGGCGCAGCGTCTATTGGCAGGCGACTTCATGCCTGGAGCTGAAATTGCGGTCGATGTGGCGGACGGTGAATTCACCTTCCGCTAGCTCTATTAAAGTGCTAAATCGGGGTCTGGCCTTCAGTCAGACCCCGTTATTGTGAAAGCGCTATTTAAACCGCTATCATTGCGCTTCTACCAAATTTTGAGGCACCTCCTTGCTTAGCTATCAACACGGCTTTCACGCCGGAAACTTTGCCGATGTTCACAAACATCTCACCCTTCAACTTCTACTGAATGCGCTCAATAAAAAGGCGAAACCTTGGAGCTATTTAGAGACGCACTCGGGTCGTGGGTTATATGACCTCTCGTCAGAGCAGGCGCAGAAGACCGGTGAGTTTCGTGATGGGGTGGCCAAGCTGTGGGGGCAAAAACAGCCGGAAGCTGTTCAGCAGTACCTGTCAGCCATCGCTGAAGTGTCTCAATCTGATCAGCTTCTTCACTACCCTGGATCACCGACACTGACGGCCCTAAATGCACGTGAGGTGGATCAGATTCATCTAATGGAACTGCACCCACAAGAGGTTAAAGAGTTAAAGCGCAATATGCGCCTGTTTGCCAATGTTGGGGTGCACCACCGAGATGGCTATGAAGGGGTCTTATCACTACTCCCCCCTAAACCTAATCGAGGACTTCTATTGATCGACCCCGCTTATGAGGTGAAAGAGGAGTATCAACAGGTGGCGAGCTTTGTCGGAGAGGCAATGAAACGCTGGCCCAATGGTCAAATTGCTGTCTGGTATCCACTGCTGGCTGCTAACCGTCATGAGAATATGCTGAAGGCGATGGTTCGACAGCTGCCGGATGTTGGAGTGTTGGATTCACAGTTTGTCGTGGCAGAGCCCAGAGAGCGGGGTATGTTCGGATCTGGAATGTTGCTAATCAATCCCCCTTGGCAATTTGATCAGCAGTTGGAAGAGCTGCTACCGGGTGTGTTGGCTCAGCTCAACGCAGAAGCGCCAGAGATGACGCTTCGTTGGCTGAAACAGGCCCCTTAAGAGGTTAATTTAGAAAAGAGCTGGGCTAGTAAAGCGCCTGCTCATCTTTTACCACCTCAATCAGCAACTCAATGAATAGCTCATCGGCTTCGCTGCGCTCTAAACCAATGTGAACGCTGGTGGTGTCGTTGAGCTCATCAGCGATTAACTGAACTGCATTCTCTTGGCCCATATGCTTGCGCGCAATCTCTTTGGCGGTAGAACAAATTTCAGGCTCCATCAATACCTTTCGAGTAAAGCGAACCAGCTCTTCAATAACGCGATCTTTCTGTTTTACATCGGAAATCGAAACCATTGTTTTTCTCCCTATGACCTCCTTGAACTATAACTCGCACAATGGAGTCGCGCTAGCAGGAGGGCGGATTTTTGTGAAATTGTCGAAATCGTTGAAAAGTTGTTCTTTTTTTAGACAATTTAGCCGCCGCGACGGTTGAAGTTACTGCGCTGCAGTGCGAAAATTTAAAGCTTACTGTTATATGCAAATAACCCCGCGTATGGCAGACGTTTAAAAGGCTTACTAAGCATTACCCAGCTCAGGTCTAACGCTGCTGATAAAGAGATCCTTATTTCAGTAGTATCGAGTGCTTTTTGTGTTAGCGCACACCCGTATTGATAACGTTTTGGCGGACAATCCCGCTGGCGCTGCACCCACTCATTCATGAATCAGACAAAGACAGAGTGTTGAATAGACAACACAATATTGAGGGTAAAAAGGTGGAACTACTTTCAGGTGCGGAAATGGTCGTACGCGCGCTTCGTGATGAAGGCGTTAAGTACATCTACGGCTATCCTGGTGGCGCATTGCTACACGTTTACGATGCGATCTTCCAACAGGATGAAGTTGAGCACATTCTTGTTCGTCACGAACAGGCAGCAACACACATGGCGGATGCCTACGCTCGTGCAACCAACAAAGCCGGTGTTGCGCTAGTAACATCTGGTCCAGGTGCAACGAATGCGGTGACTGGTATCGCAACGGCTTATATGGATTCTATTCCAATGGTCGTGATTACTGGTCAGGTTATGAGCTACCTGATCGGTGAGGACGCATTCCAAGAGACGGATATGCTTGGCATCTCTCGTCCGATCGTTAAACACAGCTTCAGTGTGCAGCGCCCAGAGGATATCCCTTCTATTATTAAGAAGGCATTCCACATCGCACAGAGCGGTCGTCCGGGTCCAGTGGTTGTAGATATCCCTAAAGATATGACGACGCCAACTGAGCGTTACCCATACGACTACCCAGCAAATGTGAAAATGCGCTCTTACGGCCCTATCAGCCGTGGCCACAGTGGTCAGATCAAGAAAGCCGTTGATATGTTGCTAGCGGCTAAGCGTCCTGTGATCTACACCGGTGGTGGTGTCATCATGGGTGACGCAAGCGAAGAGCTGGTTAAACTGGCACAAGAGCTTAACTACCCAGTGACTAATACCCTAATGGGTCTTGGCGGCTACCCAGGTACTGATCGTCAATCATTGGGCATGCTGGGTATGCACGGTAGTTACGAAGCCAACATGGCAATGCACCACTCAGACTTCATTCTGGCGGTGGGTGCGCGATTCGATGACCGCGTTACCAACGGCACTGATAAGTTCTGTCCTACGGCGCGCATTGCACACATCGATATCGATCCTGCATCGATCTCTAAAACGATCGATGTGGATGTGCCGATTGTAGGTCCTGCTAAAGCGGTTCTTAAAGAGATGCTTGAGTTGGTGGCTGAAGCGAAGACTCAGCCAGATGCTGAAGCGATCGCAAACTGGTGGAAACAGATCGATGAGTGGCGTCAACGCCACGGTGGCCGTTTTGAGCTAGGCGACAAGATGAAGCCTCAGCAGGTTATCGAGATGCTCTCTAAAGTGACTAACGGCGATGCGTTCGTCTGTTCTGACGTTGGTCAGCACCAGATGTTTGCGGCTCAGTACTACAAGTTCAACAAGCCAAATCGTTGGATTAACTCTGGCGGCCTAGGCACCATGGGCTTTGGTCTGCCGGCTGCGATGGGGGTTAAGTTGAACTTCCCTGACGCTGACGTTGCCTGTGTTACCGGTGAAGGCTCTATTCAGATGAATATCCAAGAGCTATCGACCTGTAAACAGTACGATCTGCCAGTTAAGATCATCAACCTTAATAACCAATCATTGGGTATGGTTCGCCAGTGGCAAGATATGAACTATGAGTCACGTCACTCGCAGTCTTACATGAAGTCACTACCAGACTTTATCAAGCTGGTTGAATCCTACGGTCACGTCGGTATGAAGGTGGAGCGTTACGAAGATCTAGAAGGTGCAATGCGTGAAGCGTTCGCAATGAAAGATCGTCTAGTCTTCATGGACATCTATGTAGATCCATTTGAGCACGTCTACCCAATGCAGGTTCCGCGTGGCTCTATGCGTGATATGTGGTTGAACAAAACGGAGAGGACTTAAACGATGCGTCATATCATTTCAGTTCTCCTAGAGAACGAACCCGGTGCACTGTCACGTGTTGTTGGCCTATTCTCACAGCGCAACTACAACATTGAATCGCTTACAGTAGCCCCAACTGAAGATCCAACACTGTCTCGTTTGACAGTGACAACGATCGGTAACGACCGTGTTGTTGAGCAGATCACTAAGCAGTTGAACAAGCTAATCGATGTCGTGAAGGTTGTTGATCTATCGGAAGGCGACCATATCGAACGTGAAGTTATGATGATCAAGCTGAAAGCAAACGGTCAGATGCGTGCAGAGATTAAGCGTACTGCAGATATCTTCCGCGGCCACATCATCGATGTGACGCCGAATACTTACACTGTTCAGTTGATTGGTGATTCGGCTAAGCTGGATGCCTTTATTGCAGCCTTAGGTACCGCATCGATTCTTGAAGTGGTTCGCTCGGGCGTATCCGGTATTGCTCGCGGCGAGAAAGTATTGAGCGTTTAACGCATTTCATACTTCGAAAATCCCGGCTTTTGCTGGGATTTTTTTTGTCTAAAAATAGACTTGTTTGCCTCTCTGTTTAGGGATAAGGTTGACTGATCGGTCCAGATTTCTGATGACCAATCAAACTTCGATCACAAATAAGGAACACCAATAATGAAACGTGTAGTTTTGAAAACACTCGCTCTTTCAGTAGCGGTAGCTTCAGCATCGGCTCAAGCGGCAGACCTAAATCCAGCTGTTGTTTTTGACATGGGTGGTAAGTTCGATAAATCGTTTAACCAGTCTGTTTATAACGGCATGGAGCGATTTAAAGAGGAGAGCGGTGTTAACTACCGTGAGTTCGAGGTGACTAATGCATCACAGCGTGAACAGGCGATCCGTCGTTTTGCGCAGCGTGGTGCTAACCCAATCATCAGCGTTGGCTTCGCCCAAGCTGCGGCCGTTGATAAAGTGGCCGGTGAGTTCCCAGATGCACGCATCACTCTGATCGATATGGTGGTTGATAAGCCAAACGTTCAGTCAGTTGTCTTCAATGAGCACGAGGGTTCATTCCTTGTCGGTATGCTTGCGGCAATGAAATCAGAAACAGGGACTGTCAGCTTTGTCGGTGGCATGGACATTCCACTGATTCGTAAGTTTGAGTGTGGTTATGCTCAGGGTGCTCAGTACGTTAACAAAGATATCAACGTGATCCGTAACATGACCGGTACGACGCCAAGCGCTTGGAATGACCCAGCAAAAGGTGCTGAGCTAGCTGTCAGCCAATTCGACCGTGGTTCTGATGTTGTTTACGCAGCAGCGGGCGGAACAGGTGTTGGTGTCTACCAAGCCGCGGCTGACTCTGGCAAATACGCGATTGGTGTCGACTCTAACCAGAACTACCTACAGCCAGGAACGATGCTAACCTCCATGGTCAAGCGTGTTGATGTAGCAGCGTATAACTCGCTTAAAGCGATGCAAGATGGTACTTGGCAAGCGGGTTTCCAAGCGCTTGGTCTAGCGCAGGGTGGTGTCGATTGGGCGCTTGATGAGCACAACGAAGCTCTGATCACCGCTGAGATGAAATCGGCCGTTGAAGCTGCGAAAAAAGCGATCATCGCGGGTGAAATCAAAGTTCACGACTACATGAGCGACAACAGCTGTCCAGCACTCGACTAAGATAGAGGTCTAACCGAGTGGTGACACAACCTATACAGGATCCCAATCGGGATCCTGTTTCTTATTCAATTCAGTTAGCGAAGATCAATAAACACTTCGGTGCCGTCAAAGCCAATGTCGACGTTGATCTGAATGTCGTCAAAGGTGAGATACACGCCATCGTTGGTGAAAACGGTGCCGGAAAGTCGACACTGATGAGTATCCTCTATGGGTTTTACGAGGCCGATAGTGGTTCTATCTATGTGGATGGCAAAGTGGTCAGTATCACTGACTCTAAACGCGCTATCGAGCTAGGGATTGGCATGGTCCATCAACACTTCATGTTGGTGGATAATTTCACGGTACTTGAGAATATCGTGCTGGGCGCTGAGGGTAGCTGGTCTTTAACGCATTCACTCGCTAAAGCACGTAAAAAACTGCAAGAGATCTCAGACCGTTATGGGTTGTATGTTGATCTGGATGCGGTGGTTTCACACCTACCGGTCGGTTTGCAGCAGCGTGTAGAGATTCTTAAAGCGCTCTATCGTGACGCCAAAATTCTGATTCTGGATGAGCCTACCGGTGTTTTAACCCCTCAAGAGGTGGACCAACTCTTTGCGATTTTAAAAACACTTAAATCACAGGGCGTCAGCGTTCTACTGATCACCCATAAGCTGCAAGAGGTGATTGCGATCAGTGATCAGGTCTCTGTTATGCGAGCTGGGGCCATGGTGGCGACCGTAAACACGGCGGAGACCAGTCGTGAAGCACTCGCTGAGCTTATGGTCGGCCGTAAGGTTCTGTTACGGGTAGATAAACAAGAAGCAAACCCGGGCGCAGCGCTTCTTAAAGTAGATTCGCTAACCTGGCGTGATGACACCAATGTGCCTCGTTTGGACGATGTCTCGTTCAGGGTGAGTGCGGGTGAAATTGTTGGTGTTGCTGGTGTATCTGGCAATGGTCAAACAGAACTTCTAGGTCTGTTGTCGGGCATGCTCGATGTGCAGCAGGGGCAGATTAATATTGAAGGGGTCTGCATTGATGCTCAGCATCAAATGACACCTAAACAGATTCGTCACCTCGGTGTCGGACATGTGGCAGAGGATCGGCACCGTGATGGTATGGTGGGTGCGTTTAGTGCAGAAGAGACGGCCATCATGGGCTTTCAAGATGAGCCGGAGTTTAATGGCTCGATTCTGCAAAATCGCTCCGCCATCACTGAGCACTGTCAGGAACTGATGAGTACCTTTGATGTTCGTCCAGTGGATCCTAATCTTAAATCGGCCAGTTTCTCTGGCGGTAATCAGCAAAAACTCTGTATCGCACGTGAGATGAACGCCGCACCTAAGGTGTTACTGGTGGGACAACCGACACGTGGCGTCGATATCGGTGCGATCGAGTTTATACATCAGCAGATTGTTGCGCTGCGTGATCAAGGAAGTGCTGTGTTAGTCGTCTCTGTAGAGTTAGAAGAGATCCTGTCGTTGTGTGATCGAGTGCTGGTGATGTCAGAAGGGCGCATCGTGGGTAATGTGTTGGCTTCAGAAACCGATGCGCGCTCGTTAGGGTTAATGATGTCCAGCTCAAGAAGCGGTGATCAAATGGATCAGCAGGGGGGGCAATCATGAGTCGTCGTGCAAAGCTCCCTGCTTGGGCAGACATTGGACTAATTCCGTTAATCAATGTCTTGTTGGCGTTTTTGTCAGCCGGTGTTGTGGTGGCTCTGATTGGTGAAAGCCCATTAGAGGCGGTGCAAGTGCTTATTCGTGGCGCCTTTGGCTATGACGAAGGGGTTGGCTATACGCTCTACTACACAACCAACTTTATCTTTACCGGTTTGGCGGTGGCCGTCGCATTCCATGCGGGGCTATTCAATATCGGCGGTGAAGGACAGGCCTACATTGGCGGTTTAGGTGTGGGGCTGATCTGTCTCGCCTTAGATCATCTTCTGCCATGGTGGGCTCTGCTACCTCTGGCTATTATTGCTGGATCGTTATTTGGTGCTGCTTGGGCGTTTATACCCGGCTATTTGCAAGCTTATCGCGGCAGTCATGTGGTGATTACCACCATTATGTTCAACTTCATTGCGTCTGCATTGATGGTCTATCTATTGGTGAATGTGCTGATTCAACCGGGTTCGATGTCACCAGAGACACGAGCGATTGCTCCCGAATCGACACTGCCGCTGATGCATGAGTTCTTTGCGTTTTTTGGGATCAAGATTACTCAAACGCCGCTTAATCTGTCTCTTTTTGTTGCACTATTGGCTTGTCTGTTTGTCTGGGTGCTTATTTGGAAAACTCGTTGGGGCTATGCCATTCGCATGATCGGTTTCAATGAGTCAGCTGCGGTCTATAGCGGAATCAATCCAAAACGAATGGTCGTCATTGCGATGATGATTTCAGGCTCTTTGGCCGGATTGGTCGCAATCAATGAGGTGATGGGGGCACAAGAGCGTGTCGGTTTAGACTTCGTCTCTGGTGCTGGGTTTACTGGCATCGCTGTCGCCTTGATGGGGCGCAATCACCCATTGGGTATTATCATTGCTAGCCTGCTGTTTGGCGCGCTATTTCAGGGTGGGGCAGAGTTGGCGTTTGAGTTTTCAACCATCACACGTGATCTTGTTGTGGTGATTCAAGGCTTGGTCATTCTGTTCTGCGGTGCTCTGGCCTACATGATGCGTGGACCGCTGGAACGACTCTTTGCATTGGTTTCCCGCTCAAGTCAGGAGGAGCGATAATGGAGTTTTCTGTTCAGTTAATCTCTGCATTAGATTCCACACTTCGTCTGGCGGCACCGTTAATTTTATGTGCCATGGCGGGTCTCTTTTCAGAGCGCTCGGGTATTGTAGATATCGGCTTAGAGGGCAAGATGCTAGCGGGTGCCTTTGCGGCGGCGGCAATGACGGCTGTAACGGGTTCGGTATGGTTAGGTCTGCTTGCTGCCATATTGGTCTCAATTATGATGGCGTTACTGCATGGTTTTGCCTGTATCACTCACCGAGGTGATCAGGTCGTCAGTGGTTTGGCTATCAATATCTTAGCGGCAGGTTTGACTGTTGTGTTGGGTATTGCCTGGTTCCGTCGCGGTGGGCAGACACCCTCTCTAACTTCAGAAGAGCGCTTTGGCCCTCTAACCTGGCCGTTGAGTGAGTGGTTGTCGGATGTTCCGCTACTAGGGCCCATCTATACAGAGCTACTCAGTGGACACAATCTATTGGTCTATGTCGCTTTGATGGCGGTACCGATGACGGCTTGGATCGTTTTTAAAACTCGTTTTGGGTTAAGGCTTCGTGCAGTCGGTGAGAATCCGCAGGCGGTTGATACCGCCGGGATTTCAGTCGCTTGGTTGCGTTACCGTGCCGTCATTATGGCGGGTCTGCTCTGTGGTTTAGCAGGTGCTTACCTCTCTATCGCGTTGGGTGCAGGTTTCATTAAAGATATGTCGGCCGGTAAGGGGTACATCGCACTGGCCGCACTTATTTTTGGTAAGTGGCGTCCATTCCCCGCACTCTTCGCTTGTCTTCTATTTGGCTTCTTAGAGGCCGTTGCAACCCGCATGCAGGGGGTTCAACTGCCCGTTGTTGGCGAAATTGATGTACAGCTGATGCAGGCACTTCCTTATATTCTTACCGTTATTCTGTTGGCGGGTTTCATTGGTCGGGCGATCGCACCTAAAGCGATTGGTACCCCTTACAGTAAAGATCGAGCATAACAATGGCACAGCACAAGATTATTTTAGACACAGACCCTGGTATCGATGATGCGATGGCGATTTTTACCGCGATGGCACACCCTGATATTGAGCTGTTGGGCCTTACAACAACCTTTGGCAATGTCTCTGTTGATCAGGCTACTCAAAATGCCCTTACGCTGGTTGAGATGGCCGGCTCTGAAACGCCCGTTGCACAGGGTGTTGCGACGCCGATGATCAAGCCTCTAGCGGAATTTCCAGACTTTGTTCATGGAGTCGATGGGTTTGGTAATCTCAATTTAGCACCCCCTAAGAGAACATCGCTCCCTCAATCGGCGGCTGAATTCATTGTCGATCAAGCGAATCAGAACCCGGGTGAGATCGTTATCGTTGCGATTGGTCCTTTGGGTAACTTAGCTCAGGCGCTGCAGCTGGACCCTGAATTACCTAGCAAGATTAAGCAGGTTGTTATTATGGGTGGCGTGATTGCGAGTGATGGGAATGTCTCTCCGGTAGCTGAGGCTAATATTCTCTCTGATCCGCACGCTGCCGATAAAGTGATGGCTGCGGCTTGGCCTTTGGTCATGGTAGGGCTCGATGTAACTCATCAGATTATGTTGCCTCGATCACTGTTTGATCGTATTGCTAAAGAGAACGCCAAGGTGGGTTCATTTATGCAGAGTGCGGCTAAATTCTACATCGACTTTTACTCTAGCGTGCGGAATATTGATGGCTGCTATTCGCATGACGTTTCGGCCCTCGCTTATGTTGTGCATCCTGAGTTATTTGAAACGGTTTCAGGCCCAATCTGTGTTGCGACAGAAGGCGTTGCTATGGGTCAAACCATCATGAGTCGATTTGGCATACCCTATATGCTGGATTATTGGAAAGATCGTCCTGATCAGATGGCCTGCATGGGTGTTGACGATGCTGGCGTGGTCGATTTTTTCGAAACAGCAATGACAAACAGTTACTGGAGCTAGTGGTATGTCGAATTTTTTAGAAGCGGTCGATTATCAATCGGAAGGTGCCAGCGAGGCGTTTGTGAAATCGCTGCATGAGACCGGCTTCGGCGTCCTCAAAAATCACCCTATTGCCGAAGCGCAGGTTCGAGCCATTTATGACCATTGGCAGGCCTTTTTTAATAGCGATCGCAAATCTGACTTTGACTATAACGTTGGTACTCAGGATGGCTTTTTCTCCAGCAAAATTTCTGAAGTGGCGAAAGATCATACAGTTAAAGACATCAAAGAGTATTTTCACTACTACCCCTGGGGGCAGTGCCCTGAAGATTTGCGGGAGGAGTTACAGGCTTACTATTCTCAAACCAGCTCATTAGCCTCTGAGTTGCTAGGCTGGGTCGAAGAGTTTAGCCCTGAAGAGGTGAAAGCAGGCTACCGTGAGCCACTACCCAACATGATCAATGGCAGTGAGCAGACGCTGCTCCGTGTGCTTCACTACCCTCCCTTTGATGGTAATGAAGAACCAGGTGCTATCCGTGCGGCCGCACACGGTGACATAAACCTGCTAACGATTTTGCCGGCGGCCAGTGAGCCAGGTTTGCAGGTTCTCAGCAAAACAGGTGAGTGGCTTGATGTACCGGCTGAGTTTGGTAATTTGATCGTGAACATAGGCGATATGCTGCAAGAGGCATCGGCAGGTTATTTCCCGTCGACCATACATCGAGTGATCAACCCTGTTGGTGGCGCAACCAAAAAATCGCGCATCTCACTGCCGTTGTTTCTTCACCCTAGACCAGATGTGGTTCTATCGGATCGATACACAGCGGATAGCTATTTAAAAGAGCGGCTCAAAGAGTTGGGCGTTATCTGATCCTAAACCCGGCAATGTTCGGGTTTTTTTAGCGCAAAAATATCTGGAATATTCTTTGCATGCTAGGATAACTGGATGATCAATTATAAGGCGATGCAATGAGCGCTTATCTATCGACCCTAGAGTCGATCTATCTCCCTGCAGTGGTTATGTTTTCTCTATTGGTTGGCAGCTTTCTGAATGTTGTGATTCATCGCCTGCCGATTATGATGATGAATAGCTGGCGCCGTGAAGCCGCTGAATTCTTGGATCAGCAGGAGATAAGCGATGATCAACCTATCTCATTGTCTCAGCCACGCTCACGCTGCCCTCAATGCGGACATGCAATACGCTGGTATGAAAACATCCCAATCCTCTCCTATCTGTTAATTTTGAAAGGGCGCTGTTCAGGATGTGCCAGTTCGATCTCTATGCGTTACCCAATGATCGAAGGGTTGACGGCTGTAGTGGGTCTCACTATTGCGCTCTATTTTGGCTTTACTCTTCAGATGTTGGTGATGCTGTTCGTCAGTTACTCTCTGATTGTCTTGATCTTTATCGATGCAGATCATCAGCTGTTGCCCGATCAGATCACCTTGCCCCTTCTTTGGGCGGGTCTACTGGTTAATCTGGTATTTGGCTGGGTCCCGTTGGACTCTGCAGTGACTGGTGCGATGCTTGGCTATCTGGTTCTTTGGCTGGTGTTCTGGCTGTTTAAGTTGGTAACAGGTAAGGAGGGTATGGGCTACGGCGACTTTAAGTTGCTGTCGGCTCTTGGGGCTTGGGGTGGCTATGCGATCCTTCCCGGAATTATTCTGATCTCATCCGTTGCGGGTGTTATCTATGCACTTGTCGGCGCGTTGTTTGGTCGTCAGGATCTCACTAAACCCATGCCGTTTGGCCCATTTTTAGCCTTAGCTGGATGGCTGATGTTGATTTGGGGTGATCAAATTAATCAATGGTATCTGTCGCTTCTTCTATAGATTCGTTAGACTTGCAGCATATTTTTTAAGGGCTTAAACATGACTGACCAGATTGACCCAGAGACGTCTGACGCGACCAGTGAAGATAGCGTAAAGCGACCTCGTGGTATCTATTTGTTACCAAACCTATTTACGACGGGAGCACTGTTCTCAGGTTTCTATGCTGTCATTTCGGGCATGAACGGTCATTTCACTGCAGCGGCAGTCGCCATTTTTGTTGCTATGATTTTTGATGGTTTAGATGGTCGTGTGGCTCGAATGACAAACACACAATCTAAGTTTGGCGCTGAATACGATTCGCTGTCAGATATGGTCTCTTTCGGTGTGGCTCCCGCTCTGGTTAGTTTTACTTGGGTATTACAGAGCTTAGGAAAGTTTGGCTGGGTGGCTGCCTTTATCTACTGCGCCTGTGCTGCACTTCGTTTGGCACGATTTAATACTCAGATTGGCTCTTTGGATAAACGCTACTTTATGGGGCTGCCGAGCCCAGCGGCGGCGGCAACCATTGCTGGATTGATCTGGTTTATGACTGAAAAGGGGATAGACCCAGCCCCATTTGCTTGGTTGATCGCACTCTATGTGGCGCTCATTGGTCTCTCTATGGTGAGTAATGTTCTCTACAACAGCGGTAAAGAGATCAACTTAAAAGGGAAGATCACCTTTGTAAAAATGATTGTGATCGTACTGGTTGTCGCCTTTCTAGCGACAGATCCTGATCTCTACCTGTGGCTTATCTTTCTTGCTTACACTGTATCAGGCCCTATTCAATGGCTGCTCAGAAGTAGAAAACGACAAGCAGAGTAATACATCATTAGAAAGCCACCTTCGGGTGGTTTTTTATTTGTAAGGCATTTGTCAGCTTAGCGACTAATATTAGAGGTATAGCGATAGGAGATTAATTATGTTGATCGGTAAGCCTTCCAAAATTCTAAGCAGTGAAATCACATCTGAATCGGTCTATTTGTCTAGACGTTCGCTATTGAAAGGACTGGGTTTGGTCGCAGGTGCTGCTTCGATGCCTAGCTATGCGCTGACACAACCCAAGAGTTCCGATCTGCCACTCTATCCTGGTCCTGACTGGTTAAGACCGAAGCTCGAAAGCGCAAAGACAACTTGGAGCGTCGATGAAGAGTTAACGCCTTACGATTCGGTCATTACCTACAACAACTTCTACGAGTTCGGCCTCAATAAAGAGGATCCGTATGAGAGAGCTCAGAATTTTAAGACAGACCCCTGGCAGGTTGAGATAGTGGGTGAGGTAGAGCGCCCGGGTATCTATAACCTGGAGGATCTTCTTGCAAAAGTGGACATAGAAGATAGGATCTACCGCTTTCGATGCGTAGAGGCATGGTCGATGGTCATTCCTTGGCTCGGTTTCTCTCTGGCTTCACTGATAAAGCAGTTGAATCCAACTTCAAACGCTAAATACGTTGAGTTTGTCACGCTTGAAGACCCAGAGCAGATGCCGGGTCAGCGTTCACTCTTCAGTACCATCGATTGGCCATACAGAGAAGGGTTAAGAATAGATGAGGCAATGCATCCACTGACGTTGTTAGCGGTCGGTGTTTATGGTCAAGCGATGCCTCCACAGAATGGCGCGCCGCTTAGGTTGGTAGTGCCTTGGAAATATGGCTTCAAAAGTATTAAGTCTATCGTGCAGATTCGATTCAGGGAGACCATGCCGCAAAATACTTGGCGCTTAACGGCTTCTCAGGAGTATGGCTTTTATGCCAACGTCAATCCGAATGTAGATCACCCTAGATGGTCGCAAGCGACAGAGAGAAGGCTACCATCATCACTGTTTAATCCGAGAATCATAGAGACTCAAATGTTTAACGGCTATGAAGAGGTCGCACCTCTCTATGCTGGGATGGATCTCTCTAAATGGTATTAACCAGCAGGGGCTTATCTAGACGGCTCATCTGGATAGCACTTTTTACGTCGTTGGCCTTGCCATTGATATGGCTGGTCTACTTGGCCTATAGCAATCAGTTGGGAGCTGATCCAGCGAAAGAGCTTGTCGATGAATTAGGGCAGTGGGCAATTCGGTTTTTGATCCTGACACTCTGTGCATCAACCTTCAGTCGGCGTTTGAATATAAAGTTTTTGCTGCAACATCGGAGAATGGTGGGGCTGTATGCACTCTTTTATGCGGTGCTCCATCTTTTGGCGGTATCGACCTTTATTCTTGGCTGGCGTGTTGATCTGCTGATTAGAGAGTTAACGGATAGGCCCTATATTATGTTGGGTATGGCTGGGCTTTTGTTGCTCATCCCTTTGGGAATTACATCCACAAAAGGGTGGCAGAAAAAATTGGGTCGTAAATGGACAACGCTTCATAAATTGATCTACCCAGCAGCTATGCTAGCGCTGTTACACCTGGTACTACTAATAAGGGCAAGCATTTTAGAGGCGATGATCTATACGCTTTTAATATCTCTACTTTTAATAGAACGATTGTTTAGAAAAAGAAAACCTAAAAAGAGAGAGTGAACTAACACATAAATCCCAGACGTATCCTATATTGAATGTGTTGAATCAATAAAAACAAACTCAAAGTTCAGCTTTGAAAGGAGTGTAACAATGATTCTGCAGCATCTTTCGGGTGTGTTCTATCACCCAGTAAAAGAGTGGAAGTCAATTGATAAAGACTCTTCACTAACACTAAACAATGTCATTATTCAGCTGGTACTGCTGGCACTTATACCACCTATATCGTTATTCATAGGAACTACCCAGGTGGGATGGAGTGTCTCCTATGGTGAATATCACCTGTTGGCGAGCGAATCCGCCTTTGGAGCCGCGGTAGCATTTTACATTGCTATATTAGGCGTCATCACCGGGTTGACCTACAGCATACGTTGGATGGAGAAAACCTATGGTGCCAACGCGGGTGTTGATGAGTGTGCGCGTTTAGCGCTATACACTGCAACGCCGATGTTGCTGGCAGGGCTCATTGGCCTCTATCCAATGCTGTGGCTCTGCGTGAGTGTCGGAATGTTAGCGGTAGCTTTTAGTGTCTATCTGCTCTACACAGGAGTACCCGTCATAATGCATATTGAAGAGGAGAGAGCGTTTATGTTCTCTACATCAATATTGACGGTTGGTCTTGTAGCGCTTGTCACCATTATGGCTGCGAGCGTTATTCTGTGGAGTACAGTCGTACCGCTGACCATATTAAGTTAAATTTATTTCCCTCAAGGGTTGACGCTCTGTTCAACCTAAGTATAATTCGCGCTCTCGATTACGGAGTCACACCTGATTACAGGTTGATCAGTAACCGAGAGGTGCGAATTAACTGTTTGTTTTTTAAGCAAATAATTGAAAGTTTTTGACGCATAAGACAGTTTTTAATTTTTAAAAAAATATTAAAAACTTGTTGACATGTGATGATGCAATCAATAATATACGCACCTCGCTTGAGGCGAGTACTCAAGCAGCCACCAAGAGATCGGTGGCACGCTCTTTAACAATTAATCAGGTAATGCGTGTGGGCGCTTGTTGAGGTTGAGCACAAAAGCTTAACAAGACAAGCAACCTATATGTGAATTCATTTAGCGTAATGTTTTT